>JAIWDV010000107.1:0-6264 GCA_048632525.1 Bacteroidales bacterium
GGTCTATAAGGCATCCCTAAAATGCTTAAGAATGGTGAGATCGAATTTCTCTTTATCAGTCATGAACATATGGAGCACTTGTGGGGTCTTGAAACAGTCTTAACCCAGCTTCCGTAATCTTTAATCGGATGGGATTCATTCTTATCAAAAGATTTATGATACTGATTAGCAATTTTGGATTATGGCAAAATTCATATATCTCCAACTAATCGCAAATGAGCCTCAATTGCCGATATCTGCTATTATGTTGCCAAGTCACCTAACCCACTGAAAACATTTAGATATTAACCATGCAGCCTGAAAACGCAATTTTAAATAATGATATCAAATAGATACAGCTGATTTCCCTGAGTTCTCCAATCGAATTGACAACATAATTAAAAGCGCCTCATTCTAGATTTCTTTGTCTGGCAAACAGCTTCATTGCGGCATTAAAGGCTGTCGAGCCACTGCATAATATTATCTTTGTCTTTCTGATCGATCAGTTCTTCTATTTCGGCATTGCGGAGCAATATCGATTTGGTGTGCTGGGTGAACTTTTGCTGGATTTTTCTTCTACGTGGCAAGTCCAGCTGAAGATACACCGCTGTGGATTGGATGTCTTCATGTCCCAATTGGTTTCTAATATCCGATAACGATTGGCCTTTGGCGAGCATATTCATCGCACATGCGTGACGAAAGCTATGGACCGGATTGAGTACCGCTAGTCTTTTTGCAGGTAAGGCCAAACGCAGATATTTTCGACACAGACGGTAGATGCCATGCCGGGTCAACTGTTTGCCGTGCTGGCTGATAAACAGTCGCTTGTGGTATGCCGGCTTTGGTGATTTGCGGTATATGGCAATATAGGTTTTGATCAACCTTACGGTTGTGGAAGATAACTCGATTTGTCGGAAGCGGTTGCCTTTTCCTAAGATGGCCAGGGTTTTTTGTTGGGGATTAAAGTAGTCAAGGTTGAGTTGTGCGGTTTCACTGGCGCGGGCTCCGGAGTCAAAGAGCAGCTGTAAGATTGTGTAGTCCCGGAAGCCCTGGGCTTTGTTCAGGTTGACCGCATTTAAAACTTTATCGAGTTCTTCGGGGTACAAAAAGCCAATTAGCGGCCTTTGGGTGCGCTTTTGGGGAATGCAAATAATTTTTTCCACCAGCGCTGTTTTTTGTGGATACATAAAGCGGATCATTTTGGTCATCGATTTGATGGCTGCCAAGCGATGGTTTCGGGTTTTAGGCGTATTTTTGCGTTCTGACTCAAGATAATCCAAAAAAGCCAGGATCAGTTCCGGGGCAAGGTGATCCAGCGACAGCGATGCGACTTTGATGCCGTGGTAGTTGGCGGCAAAAGGCAAAAACTGTTTAAACGTATCGCGATAGGCTTTGATGGTATTCGGGCTGACGCCTTTGATCTGGGGTAGATATTTTTCAAAAAACTGGTGGATACAGGTAGAAAGCCTCATATGACATCCAACTGGGATTTGGTAAAGGCGATTAATCCGGGAATATCTTTGGCATCTTTGACCTTAAGATATGCGCCGGTGTATTGGTATTTTCGATGGCCCATGTAAGTAGCCAACACCGGCAAGGCCTGCTGAGGGGATTGTCCCCGGGCTTTGATCTGATTTAATGTGTTAATGGCAAACGCATGCCGCAAGCTGTGTGGGATCGGCTTTCCGAAAGAGATGTTGCCGATGACTTGTTTAGGCTGGCTGAGTCCAATATCTTTGACCGCCCGATGGAAGATGTTGCGGATATGATAGTCTTTAATTGGCCCAAGTCTTCTACCGGCCAGCAGATACGGATTTTGATCTTCAGGGCATAAAACCCGGCGGGTGGCCAGGTAGTTTTCGATTTGAGCCAGTACGGCTTTGGGCACTGGGATCAGGCGGTCTTTTTTAAATTTGGTTCTTTGGATATAAACGCTGCCTTCATCAGCACGGTAGTGATCTCGCCGGAGCCGTAAAGGTTCATTGATTCGCATGCCGCATCGCGCAAGCATCACGATGGTCAGATAGATTGCCATGTCAAATAGTAAATGCTTTTCAGATTTTCTGATAGTTTTACACACCGTCTGTATCAGCAGATCGGTTTGCGCAGGTGAGAAGACAAAAGGGATAAAGTAGCGCTCAGGCAACGGCGGGATATCCTTGAGCGGGTTATCCTCACAGATGTCCTGTCGCACTAGAAATTGAAAGAAGCTGCGGATACCCGACAGTATCCTGTTGACCGTATTGGGGTGGTGGCTGATCTTGGCCCTTAGCTGCAGAAAAAAAGCAGGCTGAAGCTGATCCCAACCGGCATTTTGTTGTTTAAGGTAGCGATCAAAAGCCAACAGCGACGGTTTGATGCCTTTTTTGGCATAGCCCAACGCCCTGCGGTAGGACACATATTGTTGCAGTTGCGGGGCCATAAAGCTTTCAAAAAGTTTCATCAAAAAGCACCTTTCGCATCAGTTTGATGTGCACATGCAGGTAGAGTTTGGTGGATTCGATTTTATCGTGTCCGAGCATCTCTTTTATCTCAAAGATTGAGGCGCCGGCCTCAAGCAGGTTCTGGGCGTAGGTGTGCCGTAACCAATAGGCCGTTGAACTCAGTCCGGCCTTTCTCATCGCTTTGGTGATATGACGTCCTACCCCATTGGGACTCATTGGCCGGAAGGGAGGCAGCATGGTTAAAAAAACGCGTCGGTGCTCGCTTTCGGGTCTGGCCCCGATCACGTATGCTGCAATGGCCTTGACGGTATGTTCGGGCATGGGAAGTTCAACAGGGTTATTGCCTTTTCGATCTGTAACCGCTAACAGCAGTGTGCTAAAAGTTATATCGTCCAGGCTGATTCGGCTGATCTCTTTGGGGCGAAGTCCCATTGTGTAGCCCAGCTGCACCATGGCATAAGTTCGGATATCGGATGCCCTGCGAATGGTTAAACCGGCAAACAGTTTTCGGACTTCTTGGGGCCGTAAGAAATTAGGCGGTTTGGCCTGAGCATATTCACGTCTGCCTACCACAAGAGGGGCAAGATCTCTTTTTATGATGTTTCGCTCATGGTACAAATACTTTAAAAAACCGCGCAGCATGCAACGGTAGATTCTGCATGAAGCCGCTGCAAAGGGTGCAAAAAATTCTGCTACAAAAGCATCTACCTGTTCAATTTTTAATGAGCAAAGATCGATTTTATGCGTTTGCAGGTATTGATCAAAAGCCGCCAGTACTCTTTTTATATTTGATATTTGGCGTACGGTTGCCTGCCGGTAGGTTTGCTGATAGGCCAGATAGTCTTCATAGATTTTGGGCAACTCAACCGGCTTTGTTTTCCTGGCTAAAGGCTTTGGTATTTTGCCTTGGGAAAATAAATAGCGTGAGAGTCCATTGATGGCCGGCACACTGCTTTGCCCTCTGATTTTTTTAAAGCATTCAAGGCTGTTTGAAGTAAAAAGTTCTTGCCAACTAATTGTTCTGTTTTTGATAAAGCAAACAAATTGGTTTAACTGCGCTTGATAACTTTGGCGGGTTTTACGGGCATATCCGACCGATTTCATCCATTGCAGATAATTGCCAATGGCCTGCTTTAGATGCTTTTAGACACAGTCATCGTAATTGGGGTCTAATTTTTCTGATGGCCGTTTTTGATCTGTGGTGTCAGTCATTTTTTTCCCAAAAGCAATTGGCGATGAGTTGACCGATGGTGGCCGGGTCATGTGTTTGCATGTCCTTTGCAGTTTTCAGTGCTCCGGGAGACGACGACCGAGGTTTTTGCGGCAGCGATAATACCTGGAAAAGACTGCCATCAAAAGCGATCAGATCTTTTTCAATCAGCAGGTCTCTGGCGAGGATATACTCGTCGACACAGATCTGCAAAAGCGAACAGATTTTATCGTAACAGTAGTAGGATAGCCCGTTACGGTCGGCGACGATTACCAGAAACAAATACAGCAAGAGCTCATGGTGACTGAGGCTGCTCCAGAAGCCCTGACGCAAAAATCGATGTTCGATAAAGGCAAAGCTTGCGGTGATTTTTCGGATGCGATGGGGCTCAAGTGGCTTTTTTTCGATGCGTTGACCCCTTGCTTTTGTGTTGCGGATTGTTCGTTGGTTGTCGCAGTTGGGATGCGCACGCCTATTGGGGTCAGCAGTTGGGGCGATTGGGCTAAGCGGCCTTTTAAGATCGTCACGTTGTTTTTTCATGGTAATTGCTCCCTTGCGATGGTTTTGGGAGCCAATTTACAGCCTTTTCAATGGCGGGTCAGTACCCGTTTGGTGTTGGAAACGACTTTTTTTTAATTTTTTTGCTGCTGGACGAGGACCAAAGCCGACCGGCGGGGGTAATATGTGCAAATAGGAACTGGCCCGTATGCGCAGTTCAGGTAAGACATATTTGACCCCCAGAGCCGATCGAAACGATGAGATGCTGGTAGAACATCCAGCCGGCAGTGAGGGTAAAAGTTCGATCAATAGACTCAATGCACACCGAACCAGAAATAGGCGCCGCCTGATCCAGCGCAGAACACCTGCAAACTCTATATCGATGCGCATGTTTTGCGCCGCGGCTTCCTGGCTCGGTGAATTTTCCACCTTATCAATGACGTCCTCGACTTCAACCAGTGTTCCAGACAAACGTGAGGCCAGACAATCAGGTAATAGACTAAAAGTTTGGCGTGCTTTCCGGCAGTACCATCGAGGGATTTTCATGCCCTGGGGAGACTTGCGTGGATAGGTTCCGTGCCGGGCAAAGCCACAGCCGCCTTTTGGGTGAAGCGGGCAGTTGTCAAGCTGGGCGTCTTTCCAGGCTTGCTGACGCACGTATTGTTGAGCCGATAAAGCGGTGGCAAAGCGCAGTTGCATGATATTTATATTGCCGAAGAGAGCCAAATATGAAAAGCTATTTTGATGGCAAAAGTAGGTCGCAATGCACCCTGTCCTTGCGGCAGCGGTAAGAAATATAAAAAATGCTGTTTTTTGCGCCAGGATGGAAAAACACAATCGGCTGGGCCGCAAATGCGCTTCATCCCGGTGTATACCGAACTTGATCAGCTTTCCAATAGCGTTGTTGATCTGATCGCACAGAACAAATTAGATGAAGCCGAGGCCGTGTCGCGCAAGCTATTAGTGGACTACCCGGATCAAATCGATGGCCTTGAACGTTTGGCGCAGGTCTATGAAGCGCGAGATGAAAAAGAAAAAGCAGTTGAGTATTATCGCCAAGCCGTCAATTTTGCTAGATCGATGCCAGGATTTGATCAGGAAAGTATCGATTGGTATCTATCCGAGGTTAATCGGATCAAATCAGAAAAGTAAAGCAATTGTCATGAAATAATAAAGTATAAGAACTAAAACCAAAGTAAATACATATTAACTTTTAGTTTATTGAAGAAAAGATATAAAAATGCACAACATAACTAAAATAGCAACACAACTGCTATGTATCCGTAATTATTACAAACCCAAGAATTGTGTGATACTCACTTCATATTCCAAACATCGCGCCTTAGCCTTCCCATAGAAGTCATAACTTACGGATGTCACAATTATGCGGTTGCGATCCCAGTATTTTTCACGGTAGATTAAGTATACCGTAAATACTTTGACGCTAATCAGAAGTGACCCACCCGTACTCATCAAAATAGACCCACCTAATTATAGAAGATGCTTGTGCTCACCGATTTGACCCACCGGTTAGAAAAGCCAAAAAGAATAAGAACCAGAAGCAAAGTAAATCCAGGTGACATGCACATCAAATGATTCAGCTTTGAGGGATTATTGCTTGTAGGCTTATGGTTTCCATCAGGAGGGAACCATGAGCTGCACGAACCGATGTGCCCACTGTGGGCGTCATTTTATTCCGAACCCTCGTGTAAAGGACCAGAGATATTGTGGCAGGAAGGAGTGCCAGCGTGCCCGTAAGACCCGTTGGCAGAGGGAAAAGATGAAGACTGACCCGGAGTATCAGGCCAACCAACGGGAGAGCCAGCGGAGCTGGCGAGAGAGGAATCCCGGGTACTGGAAGCAATACAGAGTGCGTCATCCTGACTATGCCATGCGCAATCGCCTATTACAGAGGCATCGGGATAAGAGAGGCTGTTTCAAAGATCTTGCAAAGATGGACACGTTAGAAGATACCTTTTCATCTGTCAAAGCAGGCAGTTACTACCTTATTGCGGAGAAAAGCAATCTTGCAAAGATGGACGCGTTAGCCCACAAAGTTTATTTAATTCCAACCAGTTAGCCAATCTTGCAAAAAAGGACTAGATGGACACATCTCCATACCTTCTATTAGGC
>JAIWDV010000108.1:0-6218 GCA_048632525.1 Bacteroidales bacterium
CGGCTGGCTGACGACTGTAAGTTCAAATGGAGAGGTCAACAGTAAGCGCGTAGCGTCAGATTTCCTCCAGTCGGCAGTTAGAACCGTCCCATTGTATAGCTCGCCACTACAAAGAAGTCGATATTCCACAATTACGTAGTTGTCAGGGGATTCCTTAAGCTCCGGGTCTTTCATATAATTCAGGAAATTCATGATCAATTACCTTTACAATAGTTCAGAAACCTAACGTGGTGCTGACCCGACTGGGGTGGAGCGCCAGCGAAACCCCAGTCGGCGTCCAGCACATGGTTAGTGCTTTCACCTAATATTTATCTAATATTTTCTTTTTGGCAGTTTCGTATTCTTGTTCAGTTAAAACTCCATCAATTTTCAATTTTTGAAGATCTCTAAGTTCCTGAGCCTTGCTCTTAGGTTCTTGAGTGCCTGTATCGTTTGTAATAACCTGTCGTATGCCTTCTCCTTCAAGGGTATCGGCCCCTCTCACATAAAACTCTTCTTGAGATACAAGATATGGGGCTTTTGAGATATTAGAGACTACATGCTTTATTGCTGTATTTTCCAGGTGAGTAATAATGGTATCAAACACCTTTTTATTTTTTAGCTGACCTTGAAGGAATGATGAACCACTTCCAGAAACATCTATCCAATACCCATAGACCTCGCTCCTTTTTGAATTAAGCCCAGAAGCGCGATGCACAAGTACCTTTTGCGTGAACCAATCAAAGTGGAAAGGTGGGGCAAGAAATTTGGTTATGTATCCTCTTGTAGGGAAGGTTATTACAGATATTTTTTCTTGAGGAAAGACCTCTTGAATAGAGCTGTATACCAAGTTAAAAATTTGTGTTTCATCCATTTGATATATGGTTGATTTAGAAACTCCTTCTTCGATTGATGCCCTGTGGGCACTACATCCAAAAACAATAAATAAGACAAGAACTATACAACTTAAAGCTTTCATTCTCATATTCATAGTCCTTTATAATTGAGCACTAACATAGACCTGAGTGGCTGGGCAACGATAACCGAAAACCTATGATAAAGGTAAAAACTATTGATTAAATACTGCCTTTCAAAAACGGCACGGCTTTGCCCAGTCCATCTCCAGCGCCTTGTTCTGTCCCTGCAGTAGAGATGATTAAATATGAGCAGCATCTTCTAAAGTATCTACGATCCATTGATTTAAGCTTTTCCCTTCGGCCATAGCTGCACTGGCAATATTTGCATGAAGATTGGAAGGTACACGTACATTGAATTTACCTGAATATTTCTTTTTAGGTTCAATATTACGTTTTTTGCAAGCATCAAGGAAAACTTTGAGAGAAATAGCACCTTCTTTTTTTAAACTTTCAATATCCTTAGCATAAAAATCTGCACCACCGTTTAGCTCAACAAATTCACCTCTAAACATTTCAATCTCAGGGTCATACTTGATCACAGCATTAATATTATTAATTTTCATTAAATTCATCATGGTAACACCTCATTTTCTTTTAACCATTTTTTAATACTTGCTACTGCACCCTTATCAGTATCAGGGCGTGGGTGAGGTCGGTGATAGATTCGAACCTCATTGAAAAGAAACACCTCAATCCGAGAACCTTCATGTTCAATCAACTCAGCACCAAGAGAATTAAACAAAGCTTCTATATCCTGCCATTTGATATTTGCGCTTACAGGGTGTGAGAAGATTAGTTCAAGTGTTTTCTGGTGTTTACGTTTCATAAAATATATAGTACTATGAGGCGGTACCAGTGTCAAGAAATAATTTGAGTACACTTTAGTAGTGATTGAAGGGCAGAACAAGTGATTATATAGTTTCCTGATATCTACCATGATCTAAAATAGTTGATAACGGATTTCCTCCCATCTTACGCTATTTCTAACAGGATATCATTCATCCAGGCGTGAAAACAGTAAGCAGGATAACTTCACTATGATTCAAATTGCCGCCGATCTTGCCAAGCGGTACACCTCTTTTATGGAACAACAGGGTGTGGAGACTGACCAGCGTCAAAACAAAGAGAGCCTTTCTACCTTTCTTGAATAATGCCGTCAAGATGCGGCATTATTCTCCCAAGACCTTAAAAACGTATTCAGGCTGAATTCATTGACCCGCATCCATATCAGATAAAGCTTTTCACCACCGGTGGGAGTTACACCGACAGCCAAAGGTGTGATACCATTATCGGGCAAGCTTGGCCGCAGTTTTCCGGCCACTCAAAATCCCTCTTGTGACTTGAACGATATATCGCATATTCATCAACTGCAGAATGGTTAGTTGTCTTCAAGGCGGCGCTTTTTTTGCCATCATCAAGAACAGTTGCGAATTTTGTAAATGAATAGCGCTCCGGTGCATACCCTACCATCAGGGCATCCTGCATGGCCCAGGCATAGTCACCGTTAACGAACCGGACCAGCCCCTTTTTGCAGTAGCAGGATAAAATTGGGTGGTGACGGTCAACAGGTTTGCATTCCACAAAAAGGCCATCCTGGTCGCTGAGAATAGGTAGTTGATCCCGTTTTAGATCGAAGAAAATATCAGGCATTTTGTCGGGGTGTTTTTTGTCTACGTTTGTAATCTTTGGCTCCCGGGTCACCTTGCCGAACAAAGCACAGTTGAATCCATTAACATCACCGTTTTTTCTCAAACGGTTTTCAATGATCTCAACCAGAACCTGGGTAATGGTATCTTCATCTGCGGATTGTAGAATAAAGTCGGAGGGCGGCTTTTCTTTTAGTAACTGCCAGGCCCTTTTGATTACCTTACAAAGAAGCAGGACGATACGCTGTGAGATTTGCGGGTGAGGTAATGTATAATCTATACCCAGCGTAAAAAAACCTACCGCCATCAGCTTCTCCCTATTGGGAATACATCAAGATGATGGTGCAGAATATCCAAGGCGCACAGCCGGGCACGACTTAATGTCCAATATCTATACTGACCAATAATCCCCACGAGTAGGCGCCCCTTTTCGTGAACAACGGCTCGGCTACAGCCTGTTCTGTTGGCATCCCTGGTGATTTGAGAAAGCAGTCGTTTCTGCACCGCTTGCGTCAGACTTGAGGAAGTGAAGGATGAAGAAACAGCAAAAAAATGCCAGGGCAAAAGAATATCCTGCCCCGCAATCTCAACCTCATCGATCGATACCGTCTCATTCGTAACATCGAAAGATGGGGCGAGCAATCGTTGAAGTTCAGCATAGAACGCATTTCGGTCATTTTCCTCCGGGGCACTATTAGCGCAGTCGCGTGCCTTCTTGAAGGGCGCGGCTACTTCAAGCGTATCTTTCACAACTTGGCGGTCATACTCATCCAGACCGTACAGATCGTAAATGAAGTCGTTGATTGCCTTCCAGGGTTTGTTAGATGAAGTTTCAAGCTGACTGGACAGTTTTACTGCGCGTTGTCGTTGTCGCTTGGGCAACACATCGATTGTCGGAAACGGAAAATTTTCAATGTTCTCCTTAAGAAAAGTTCTTCGTTCCGCGCCCATCCTCGAGCTCGTCATCAGTACATGATACCTGAACAGCTCAGTATGAGTAACCAGATGAAGAAGCGCTATGATCAAATCCGCCTCCCCACTGCCGTGAGCGGAAAAGCCGTAATAGCTTTTACTGAAAACAGTTAGTTCCAGCACTACCCATGATTTGGGCTTAAACAGTGAACTGCCCGGTGACTCCGGCACAATAAGCAGTGGAGGTGTATACAATTCCTTGCGCCTTGGCGCATGCGCCTCAGAGCGCTTGAACTTAGGCAATAAAGACACATCAACAGAAAAGCCGTCATCTTCAGGAGGAACGAAATCGGGCAACTCGCTCATGAATGACGCATCCTTTTGGTGCAGTTTTGGTGAACGATTGTATCCTAACCCTGAGTACAGCCCCTGGCTCTTCCAATACGACTTAACAGTAGGCCACTCCAGGTCATCAAGCTTACGGACCAGCTCCACATCAAGAGAAGTGCCCACCGCCAACGTTTTCAACAGCCGTGAATCCTTGACGACATCGCAAGTAGCTACCGGCTGAGCGGATTGATAATCAATGCGGATGCGCCCTTTGTCATTCAGTCGCCGTTCAAAATGAGGCGTAACAAAATAAAAACGGTGGTTGGCGGCGGGCACACGATTACGTGCGAAAAAGAGCATGAAAGGCTGACTCATACCCGGCCACACCTCATCACTATCCGACAGGTTTGACCCATTCAGTATCCCTGTAATTTCGAGCCCCTGTAATATCGCATTAAACGCACGAGTGCCGGGCTCGGACTGCTTGAGAAAGATCCGCCCGGGCAGCGCCATGGCGATAATGCCTCCCGGTTTCGCCCATTGAGTCGAACTCCACAAAAAAGGTAGATCCGGGTTGTTATCAGGGTTACTGTACGTCTGTGCAATATTTTCAAGCCCACGATCTGTCAGAATCTGACGCGTCAATTTGGTGAATACTGCATTGTGTGCCTTGACCTCTTTCTTGATCTCTTCATTTTCCCCCTTCAGGCGAGTCCATGGTGGATTTCCTATGACCATATCAAAGCAACCATTAAAGTCTTTGGAAAGTTCCGGATGCAAGCTGCCCAGCACAAAACCCTTGGTCGCCTGCTCTTCAGTTCGTCTGTGGTTATGCAGCACGATGACATGGAGCGGCTCCGGAAACTTCAGGCTTTTGGGAGGTCGAGGCGTCCCATCAAGTTCAATGGCGGTAATATAAAGCGACAATGCTGCCAGGCGAAGGGCGGACTCACTGACATCGAAACCACAAAGCTGATTGTAGAGAATGGACTGAATCGTCTTAGTGTCGGGCCGCTTCCCATCGTGTTCCCAGCGGGCCGCAACAAGCTTCCTGAATGCCAGAACAAGGAAAATCCCGGCACCGCAACTTGGGTCAAGAATTCGGGCATCTTTCTTTTCGGTGACACCTTCAAATGCGTCGTCCACGAGATAGCGCGCAATGTTCTTAGGTGTATAGTACGCACTTGTCTGTTCTCTTTGTTGAGGATCCCAAATTTTGCTGAAATTCTCATACACCTGGCTGAGCACGCCAATGGGGATGTGGGCGAAGTCAAGATCACCCCAATCGATCAGCAGTTGAAATGCTTCTATCCCTGCATGCTTCCATCCCTTAAGAATGGCCAGTAAGTGAAAAAATAATCTGCCGTCAGTCTGCTCATTAGCCTGCCTGAATACGTCTGTATAGCCACCGGAGAGAGGAAGTAAGTCGCCGTTGAATGTTTCGTCAAGCCACCGGCATGTCTCAACGGAGTTCTTAACATTGCGAAAGCAGTCTCCAGGCGATTCTGCTTTTGGACACACGGAAGGAAGCTCACTCGACCGGACTATTTTGCGATCCCACAGAAAACGGAAGAACAGCGCCCGGCCAAGGAATGAGAGGACATCCATAGGATTTAGGTTGTATGTTTCTATGAGGGTCTTTGAGGATTTTGTCATCAGGTCAAGAATTGTCTTGAATACATGATCAGGAGCCTCAGGCTGGCCTTCCAGGGTGAAAACGCCATTCACGACACTCTGAAAAAATAGCGGAGCTTCCGGAGAATTCTTTTTGATCGTCCTATTGCGGCTGTTAACCAGAACGGAACGGTCCAAGTTGACTGGATACACATTCAACTCACCTGGACTCAAGATACCGAGATATGCCCTCTCTCCCCGGTTGGCCAGAAGGCACTGAAAATCCAACATCCTATTATTGTCAATATCCCGTATTTGATCATTCGATACAATGTAAAGCAGGGGTCTAGACTGGAATTCAGCGACCGCATTAACTTTCAAGCTCTCACGCCCGGATACCTTCAGTAGATCAAGGTATTCCAAATGCCTGGGGGTTGGCTCACCGTCAAGCTGCACGACATCGTGACATCCAAAGGCTTTAGCTGTGTTTGCAACATTCATGAGCAATACCGATTATTCCCGGTTCGAACAATTCCCCGGTAACGTCCAAGGATACGAATAAGGTTGCTTTTGCCCGCAGCATACTTGAGGTCTTCAAAGGCAGGGTTTTCGGATTTAAGTACAAGCGACTCAGATGACAAATAGACTCGTTTCAATGTAACCTCTTGCTCAATAAGAACAGCCGCTATTTCCCCGTTCTCAACACAATCCCGTCTCTGTATGACAGCAATATCACCGTTTCTGATTCCAGCTCCTGTCATACTGTCACCAAACACATGGAGCGCAAAAAGTTCACCTCCACCAAACAAAGCAGGAGGAA
>JAIWDV010000109.1:0-6095 GCA_048632525.1 Bacteroidales bacterium
AGTAATCTTTTTTTACTTTTACGTTCGACACCTTGCAGTAGCGTTGCGTGGTGAGCTAGTTTTCATATTGCACCTCTTGATTACCTGAGTGATCATGACTTCATAAAAGCGTGTATATTCAGTTTCTTATGCTCTCTTTTTCCATGAGCGGCGAATTAACGCCGGGATGCTCATAAAGGCATCCATTTCGATCATTATAGGGATAGGTTTTGATAATGCGCTTTTTCCCCCATCTCCGCACTGTCGCCACTGTCACTCCCAACAGGCTTGCGACTTCATTTACCCTCAGCTTGCCAGTGGCCCGTAATCTTGCATAGCGTGTCTTAAGCTTGTAGCCGTGAGTGATTCCTACAACGGTTCTTCTATCGATCTGGTGACCCTGGCCGGATTTATAGCCACGTTCGTCGAGTTTGGTTGCTATTTGCGAGTAAGTATGGTCGCTCAGCAGTTCATCGACAATCTCGACAATCTTTGGATCTGTCAAATTATATTCCCAGCCCTTTAGAGGAAGTGGGAGATTCAACGTTTTTGTTGCCCCGCCTTTAAATCGAACGTGCAGCGTAATCTCTTCTGCTCTGATCATTGTCACATCCTCAATCAGAAATCTGATCATTCGTTTTTTCTCCCGAACAGGTGTTCTCGGATTTTTCCACAGTCTTGGAAAGTCCTTTGCAAGTTGGAGTACTTCCTCCCGCTGCGCTTTTTCCAGTCTTTCTGACTCCCGTCGGCGATGTTTTTTATAGTAATCATTTGCATCCTGCAGATGCCTGAGCTTTTCATTCCATTCCGCCTCAAGGGTATCTGCTACCAGCCGATTGTCCGGATCGACCTGCATAAAACGACGCCGGGCAAGATTAGCTTCATATTCCGCCCGCTGCACCTGTTGTTTGCGCAGCTTGTCGGCCTCTTTAAATCGGTTCTCCAGCTCTTGCTGGACTTGCAATGCCACTTCTAACGTCAGTGGCGTGACCGACTCAAGCAACAGTTTGCCAATAGCCTCATCAATACCAGCGCCGGGTATATATTGACAACTACTTTCCCACCTTTCTATCCGGTTGCGCTGGCATAAATAGACCGGATCGATTCGGCGATTGCGCTGGTACTTATACCGAATGGTCATCCGCTGACCACATTTGCCGCAAACTGCCAATCCTTGTAGAAGGCACGGGCCTTCACGGGGAGGTGTTTTTCTGTCTATATTGTTATATGCGATCGCATTTTGCCGCATCCGTCGCAAGTTATCTTCATACTGTTGCCAAGTTATAAATCCCGGATGGGCATCTTTTATCAGCACAAGCCATTGATCACGGGGGACCTGAAAATAAGCCGTGGATCCGTCGACGTTTTTTCGAGATCGCTGCCGCCCATAGTAATATGCGCCGGTGTATCTTGGGTTTTTTAAAATCACTAGTGCACGTCCGCTTGTTAACCGTTGCCATTTTACCTTGCCTTTATCGGGACCAAAATGCATTCGGCATGGGAATTTCATATCATCTGTGGCAAACGCCTTTACGGTTGCAAATGCTGCGCCGGTTCGTTGAAAAATATCGAAAAACAAACGAATGCTTTGTTGAACTTGTTTGTCCGGGTCAATAATGATTTTATCATTGTGATCATAAACAAATCCGGTAGGCAAGCGCGTTTTTAATTCACCCCGTCGGGCCTTGCTTAAAATGCCCCCTCTAAGCCGGGATCTCAACACATGAAGTTCTACTTCGGAAAAAGTACCCTTCATATTGAGTAGCAGCCGATCGTTAAAATCGGTTGGGTTATAGATTCCCTCCTCGTCAAGAATCAGCGTGTCGGTTATGGCGCAGATCTCCAGCAGCCGAGCCCAGTCCGCATTGTTGCGCGCCAAACGTGAGACCTCAAGACCCATCACAAGTCCCACACGCCCCAGGCTGACTGCTGTCATCAGTTTTTGAAATCCTTGCCTGTCAGCTACAGATGTCGCCGTTTGGCCCAAATCGGAATCTACCGTCACGATCTGAACAACAGGCCATCCTAAAGCGATCGCCCGATCACGAAGGGCATATTGGCGTTTGGTGCTTTCGGTGTTCTCAAAAACCTGCTTAAGTGTGGATTGTCTGACGTAGCAGTACGCCTGCCTTTTTAGATGACTTGCGGTCACTTTCTCATTAGCGCCCTGTGACATATTCATGCCAAAGCCTCCTCTAAGTTGAATAGGGTAATGTTCGCCATGACTTTTATCATTTCCGATGTTGTTTCATACGCAAAGACGGGGGGGTCCGGCCGCTTTTCCCTTCTTGAGTGTGCTGGTATGTATCGATGGCAGACCTCTATCCAGGCAAGCATGCCTTGGCGTATAAACAGTGCCAGACCCAAACTTCGCTCGGCAAAGCTCTCTTGCTTGTTTAACACCTGTGAGCGTAATGATTCATACTGCAGCAAAGCATTATCATCGGATTCAATACCCGTTGGGGAATATCTCAATGTCATTTTCTCTTTTTTTTTCTTCGCGTCACTGCACGTTCTATAGTTCTCGGGTGAACATCTTTGCCAAATTTTTCCCTTATCAATGGCGCCAGTTTCCGGGCACGAAGCGGTTTTCCTTCTTCTAGTTTTTCTTCGATGAAGGCCAGTACATCAGCAGTCAGCTTGTGAGCTGATTTTGGACCGGGGCGTTTTTTGACAAGTCCGGTCACTCCCCGCTGTTTAAACTGTGATTGTGCCTGATAGAATGCTGGCCGCGAGAATCCAAAAGCTTCGGAAGCCTGTTTTACCGAGCGGCCTTTTTTGTCGACGGCACGCAACATCTCATACTTGACTTGAACAAGATCACGAGGATCAAAAAATTCGAGCGCCGAATCTGAAAACATTTTGTCTGCAACCTTCTTTGGATGTGGATTAAGAGCACCGCATTTTTTCAAGCTTTCCGTCTTGTCATCATTGGGCTTTTTGGGCCGTGCCATCGCCTCATCTCCTTTGGATAATTATGCCGCAGCAAATTAATGTGATAATTAATATATGCCGCATAATATCCTGCATGTCAAGACAAAAATCTATTTAAATATAATATAACAATGCGTTAAGCAATAATTACAAGGCTTATTGTGATGCTTTATATATAATATGCGGCAAATTTATATTAACATTTGCGGCATAATTTCCTTTACGGCCCAGTTCATCTTTATGCTTACTCATTTGCGCTTTGCGCTGTTTATCTCCCCAATAAGGCGAACCAAACCGAGAAGGTCTTCGACTCGAAAAAGTGCGCGTCCTGCAGATAAGACAACGAAGGGATCCTGTGCCCCAATGTCTGTCCAATCAAGCGGCACGGAGGATTTGCGTCCCTTCTGGTTGAAAAAGAAAACACGCCGCTCAGCGGCCACGTTCCGAACTTGATCTATTTCAAATTCTGTATCCTTGTAGGGATGAAACGGATGAATGATCCGGAAGGTTTTGTTATTAAAGTTTTTCTGGGATGCAGTTGAATGATTTGGTTGTAGTAATCCAATTGTGCCCCAGCAGATCCTGGATGGTCTCCACCTCGGCTTCCGCGTTTAGCAGCTGGGTTGCCATGGTATGGCGCAGGCGGTGACAGCTAATGGTGATTCCGCTTTTCTTGGCATAATATTCAATGCGCTTTTGAATGCCCCGAACCGATATCGGCTTTCCCTTATAAACTCCCTTTTCTACTAAAAAGACTTTTTTCATCCGGCAATGTCGCCTCAGCTTCAGATAAGCAGTCAGCCCTTCAGCAGCATCAGCACTAATGTAGACCACCCGGTCTTTGCTGCCCTTGCCGTTTAAAACCATCAGCCTGAGCTGCTTAAGATCAATGGCGCCAAGGGTTAAATTGGCCACCTCCTCCACCCGCAATCCACAACGCAGCATCAGCCGGAACATGGCCCAGTCACGCTTGCCTTTGATCACATCAAAGAATCGATCAACTTGGTCTTCGCGCAAAGCCCGTGGCAGCGGTTTGGGAACCCGCAGGCGCATTGCGCTTTTAACCGGATTGGTCAACGGTACCAACTCTTCATACTTTAGATAAGCGTAGAATACCCGGATGATAGCCATATAGCAGTTGATGCTGGCCGGTTGCATGCGCTTTTCGTGAAGGTAGTCGACATAGGCATCGATCTTTTTATTGGTGGTCTGCTCCAGCGGAACATCAAGCCATATGACGAACTGCTTGAGGATGTTCAGATAATACTTAACGGTATGCGGCGAGTAATTGCGTCGTTTTAGATACCGCCGGAAGTTAATAATCACGTTGGTCATCTTCATCGACGTCTCCTTTTACGATCCGCTCCATGGCCTTAAAATATTGTTCTTCACGGGTTTTATCGCTCAGACGGGCATAGCGCCGGGTGACCTCCAGATTGGTGTGGCCCATCAAAAGCTGCAGACATTCCAGCCGCATTCCGGCATTTAGAAGATCGGTGGCAAAGGTATGGCGCAGGCAATGTAGCGTATAACCGCTGTATTGCAGCCCAGCTTTTTTTAGATATTTTTTGAACATGATGCGAGCAGCCTCATAACTCAGACAGTGGCTGGCTCTGCCCTGGCCATAGAAGAGGTAGTCCTTGAAAGGATCTCTGAGTCTCAACCAGATCAAAAGCGCCTCCTGTGCATCATCGCTGTAATAAACCACTCGCCCCACCCCTGTTTTAACGGCCTGGTAAATTAGAATCTTTTTCTCTCTTAAATCCAAATCATCCACTTTCGTATTCAACAGCTCTCCTATGCGCATACCGGTTCTAAGGAGAAGCAAAATCAGCGCACGATCACGGGTGTGGTTAATCACCGACAATAATAGCTTTAAATCCTCCGGGTCAATTGCTCGCGGCAGACGATCAGGAAGCTTCAGCTTTATCCTTCTCTCCAGCAACTCATAACTAACCATCTTCTTTTCAATTAAAAAGTGTAGAAACGCATACACGGCACACATTCGTGTACGAACCGAGTTGGGCTTTAATCCCCGGTCTTGCTCATGTTCAACAAAGGCTTCAATGTCTTCTCTACTAATTTGTTCAAGATGCTGCTTTCCCAATTTACGGTAAAAAGACAGAAATTGTGTTAGGGAAGTATCGGCCAACCGAAGTGTGTTTGGCCTGCAGTTTCGTCGGTACTTGTGGCGGATGTACTGGGCGAAATGCTCCCTACAGGGAAGACCACTTCGAGAGATTTTATCCAAAATGCGCTTCAGTACATGATGCCTGGTAGTAGTCGGTGAAGGGGGTATTCCCGTTTGAATGATGGTTGGGGGGAAATTTTCAAGGCCTAAAGATGATAATTGTTCTTTGTGCATATCTACCTCCTTTTCTGGTTTTAATAGAAAAATCAGATAGATAATGCACCTTAACTATCTAAGGGTCAATTATCAGTTTGTTACGTTTTAATAGCAGATACATGCAATGGGCGCCAATGAAAAAAGGAGGGCCGTTTGACCCTGCCTTACAGTTACAGGTGAGATTGAAAGAAAGCCGAGGCTGGACCGGATGCTGGTCTCTAAATGCTTGTCAGGATGGGCGGGGGTGACAAAAAAGAGCCCGGGAATCATCCCGGGCTCCCTGATTTATGAAAGTTAGCAACACCTTCCAGCGAATTTCATGAACTCTACTGTTCTTAATTGAGCGGACAGCCCTGTTCGTTAAAATTCACGAAGTAGTCTTTTAAGCCATTGTATTCCTGCTTCGTGCCCGGGTAAACCGCATTGAACTCGTTGATTACCCCATCCACAGACAGATCATAACTCACACCCGGCGATGCCGCATTGAGTAGGGCCGCCACAGTATGCCGTGCCAGAGCATTAATGCCTCCACCTTTTGCTTTCAAGGCTTGCAACAGAGTTGGGTCTGTTACTTTTCGTCGTTTTTTGCCGTATCTAATTTTGATGGTGGGACCGAATTTATCACTGAAAAGATCATTAGGCCCAAAGTTCACCCAGGAGTCGAAGTGATGTCTCTGCTTCCAGTAGCCTGGCGTGCAACCTTGGCCTCCACCAGGCAGAGGTACCGAAAGTGCGGCGGCAAGCCAACTGAAAGAAGCTGGATTGCCAGTCTGTCCATCAGGGTTATACACGGACAACGCCTGGACTGGAAGGGAGTCAGCGGATGCAGGGATGA
>JAIWDV010000110.1:0-6059 GCA_048632525.1 Bacteroidales bacterium
ATCGGTGTGCTGGTGTCGGCCAAAATTACCAATGAAGAAAATTACCTGGGTCAGAAATTTGCCCGAGCCGTCATCGGCACCAATAACGTGGATCACTGTGCCCGTCTCTGACACTCTTCCACGGTGGCCGGTCTGGCCGCCGCCTTCGGGAGTGGTGCCATGACGAATTCCATTGCAGAAATCGAAGAGGCAGGCTGCATTTTCGTCATTGGTTCCAACACAACAGCATGCCATCCCTTGATAGCCAGGCGCATATTCAGGGCCAAAGAGAAGGGGGCCAAATTGATTGTAGCCGATCCCAGAAATATTCAGTTGAGCCGGTTCGCGGATATTGCAGTGACCCATCGTCTTGGAAGCGATGTGGCCTTGCTCAACGGAATGATGCACATCATTATCCAAAACGGCTGGCATGCCAAAGACTACATCGCACAGCGAACCGAAGACTATGAGGCCCTTGAAAAGGTTGTCAACACTTATACTCCCGACAAGGTACAGGCTATTACCGGAGTTGACCCGAAGAATCTGGAACAAATGGCTGAACTTTATGCCACCAATCCACCGGCCAGCCTCCTGTACGCCATGGGCATCACCCAGCACACCACCGGGGTGGACAACGTTAAATCCTGCTGTAATCTGGCGATGCTATGCGGAAATGTGGGGATCCGTGGTGGCGGTGTGAATCCATTAAGGGGGCAGAATAACGTTCAGGGCGCCTGTGATATGGGAGGGTTACCCAACGTGATGACGGGCTATCAGCCGGTTTCTGATCCGAAAATAATTGAAAAATTCTCTAAAGCCTGGGGCAAAAAACTTTCGGACCGGCCCGGCTTAACCATAACGGATATGATCCCGGCCATGCTGGAAGGAAAACTGAAAGGGCTATATGTAATCGGGGAGAATCCCAAACTCAGCGACCCGGACTGGAATCACTTAAATCATGCCCTCAAAGAACTTGATTTTCTGGTCGTTCAGGAGCTGTTTTTATCGGAAACTGCCCAGGTGGCGGATGTGGTCTTTTCCGCCGCGTCGGTAGCTGAAAAAGAAGGCACGATTACAAATACGGAACGTCGCTGTATGCGAATGCGCAAGGCGATTGAGCCTATCGGCAACACCCTTTCCGACTGGGAAATTATATGCAAACTTTCAACAGCCATGGGCTACGAGATGAATTATGAAAACCCTGAAGAAATTTTTAACGAAATGACATCATTGACCCCGAAAAGCTATGCAGGCATGACCTATGATCGTCTTGGCTTAGACGGACTGCAGTGGCCCTGCCCGGACACTGACCACCCGGGAACGCCCTATCTGCACAAGGATCAATTTACCCGGGGTAAGGGTAAATTCCACGCTATCGAATATAAGGATCCCGCGGAAATGCCCGACAAGGAATACCCCTACTTTCTTACCACCGGCCGGATGTTTGCCCATTTCCATACCGGCACGATGACCAGAGTTTCTCCGCATTTGGATGTCGAACAAACTACGGGTTATGTGAGCATCAATCCAAAAGACGCCGCGGCGCTGGAGGCCAAGGAGGGCGATGTGCTCATTTTATCGTCGCGCCGAGGCCAAATAGAGGCCCCTGCGAAGCTAACCAACTCAGTGGCACCAGGGTTGCTTTTTCTGCCCATTCATTTTGGGGAAAACCCGACAAATGTACTGACCAATGCCGAGGCCTTTGACCCGCTGGCCAAGATCCCGGAATTCAAGGTAAGTACCGTGAAGATCCAAAAATTGTCTGAGTAGAGACAGTTAGAATCTTGTTAATGCTTAAACGCCCTCTGACCTGTAAATACCATGGTCACCTGGGGATCTGCTTCATTACAGGCCTCGATCACCTCGAAGTCCCTCATAGATCCGCCAGGCTGCACAATGGCCCTTATGCCTTCCCGAATGGCCACATCCACACCATCCCTGAAAGGAAAGAATGCATCGGAGACCATGCAGGACCCGATGAGCCCACCCTTTGCCTCCTTTGTTTTACGATCGATTTCACCAAGGAGTTCCCGGTCTTTCTGACCGTTCTCAACGGCCAGTTCCAGCTCCTTGTATGGGACCCCGTGCTCCTTGAAACAGATAGCATCCGCATACTTGGTGTATGCCTTGAAAATACCGATTTCAGCCACACCGACCCTGTCCTGCTCGCCGGTTCCGATCCCCACGGTCACACCATCTTTCACATAGATGACAGAGTTAGAGGTAACACCCTGCTCCACCTGCCAGCCAAACAGCATATCCGCATACTCGTTCTCTGTGGGCTTACGCTCAATGCTGTAAGTCTTGTCCTTGTGCTCGGCGGTGGCTACAGTAAAGTCTTCAGAAGTCTTGATCCGGTTTAACGGGGACTGTTGAACCACAATCCCACCGTCAATCAGGCTCTTGAAGTCCACAAATCTCATATTTGTATATTCGGAAAGCCGATCCATCCGGCTGATACGTATGACCCGCAGATTGGCCCTTTTGGATAGAATGCCAATTGTCCCCTCTTCAAAGTCAGGTGCTGCCACCACTTCCAGGTAGTTCCTGGAAACCATTTCAGCGGTTGCCAGGTCCAGGGAGCGATTAAAAAGGGCACACCCCCCAAAAGCGGCAATCCGATCTGCCATATTGGCTTTGTCATATGCTTCGGACAGGGATGATGCATAGGCAACACCACACGGATTGTTGTGTTTGACAATCACCACGGCCGGATCGGCCGTGAGATATTTCATAATATTAAGGGCATTGTCCACGTCCGTCAGGTTGATCTTGCCCGGATGCTTTCCGCTCTGGATCATGTCTTCTTCGGAAATAGCCGAAACCAGACCACGCCCGGAGTCGATGAACTGACACTTACCCAAGGCCAGATTACCGTTTACGAGTTCGTACAGGGCAGCCTCCTGGCCCGGGTTCTCACCGTAACGAAGCCCTTTCTCAATGGTTTCACCTGTCTTCTCATCCTTGATTCTCCAAGATCTTTTCTGATAACGAAGGACCTGGTCACCAAAGGAAATAGTTATGTCAGCAGGAAAGTGGTCATCCATTACAGTCCGGTACATTTTTTTCAGATCTTCAGTCATATCTTCATCCATCCTTGTCATTGGTCATTCGTTATTAGTTATTCGGTAATAGTTCACCTATCAAAAGGGCCTTTAGACAGGATTACAGGATAACAAAGATTTTTTATGTCCCGTACATCCCTTTATTAATCCTGTGTTACAACAATCTTGATATTTTGTAATTATTTTGAGGTAAGTCAAAATAGTAAAACGACTCGTTCGGGGACGAGCCCCACCATATCTGACAAAATTTATGTAGGGACTGTTCCCCGGACAGTCCTGGCTATAGTTGGCTAAGTTCTTACGATTTTTTTATTCAAACATATAGTAATATATTTTCTCAAAAACAGGATATGTGTTTTGATTTACAAGATTAAATAATCTCCCGCTGTAAGCGGGATAAATCCTGTCAAAGAACAGACGGCTGAACCGCACTTTTGTGCTTTTCTATATATGCATACGCGTTATGATTATGAATCGATTCAAAATTTTCAGACTCAACGGCAAACCAGGTGATATTCGGATCATTATTCAGCTTAACTGCGATCTCCCTCACAATATCCTCCACAAACATGGGATTCTGGTAAGCCTTTTCGGTTACGTATTTTTCATCTTCGCGTTTAAGGACAGAGTAGACATCACTTGAAGCAGCATTCTCAGCGAGCTTGATCAGATCCTCTATCCATACAAATTTCTTAAATCTCACCTGGAGGCGAACCTCGCCCCGCTGGTTGTGGGCGCCAAAATCGCTTATCTCCTTAGAGCAGGGGCAGAGTGTGGTTATGGGAACATTGATCATGATGACAAGGTCGCTTCCTTTGTTCAGGGACCCCTTAAAGGTGCATTTATATTCCAAAAGACCTTGAATCCCGCTCACCGGCGCTGCCTTATTGATAAAGTAGGGAAAAGTGATTTCCATATGCGCACTTTCCGCATTAAGCCTGTCTTTCACTTCCTGGAGGATTTGAGAGAAATTCTCAAGGGATATGCGGCGGCTGTGCTCGTTTAAAATCTCTACGAAGCGGCTCATGTGCGTCCCCTTGTAATACCGGGGCAGGTTGACGTACATGTTGATCTTGGCAACGGTCTGTTGCTTCCCCATGTCTTTATCAAGGACCGTTATGGGGTAGCGAATCCCCTTCACGCCAACCTGATCAATGTCTATGTTCCTGTTATCTTTATGGTTCTGTATGTCTTCCATAATAATCTCTTTCATGACTTAAGGTAAATCCGGAGTATCTTATATTGCAGGTAAAGTCAATAGAAAGGCAAGAGGGTAAGCGAAGGGCACAAGGCATAAGGAAAGAAAAAATCAACCCTTGTGCTATACGCCCTGTGACCTGCATCCTTGCATCTGAAGAGTAAACCTTACTGCTCGTCCACCAGATAATCCTTTAGTTTTTCACGCAGAGAATCGGGCCATTCATCATCATAAAAAAATGCTTGCACCTCCTCTTTTGTGAGAAGTTTCACGATATCTGCGGGAAGATTTCTGAATGCCTCCAATCTTTTGGTGTCCAGGTCTCGCTTTCTATTTCTTTTCTCATTCATCATTCATTCTCCTTTAGCAAAGTTCTCCCCCCCTCGCCCTCTTTATGAAAGGGGGAAATGAGTTTTACTTACCAGGTTCTATAGGCCTGGATGCTCTATTCACTACGGAGGTGCCGTATCGTTCGTTGCCCGGCCTGTGATTTCAAAAAGGTATGGTAAAAGCTCATCCTTGCAAACCTCGTAAAGAACATGTTTCCCCACGACATGTCTAAACATTTTGTGGGTATTCGTACGCCCCAGGTACTCTATAATACGACCCGCCGTGGATAGTGGTGGGTCGTCCAGATGAAAAAAACATATATCCCGTCCTATCTCCACAAACGGTGGAATGTTCGGGCATGCAATTGGTAGTTTGATCAACCCGGCCTCCAGAAGCGGCAAACCAAAGCCTTCATCCTTACTGGTCATGAGGAGCATGTCGGCCATGAGATAAAGATCGCGAATAAAGATGCGGCTCGGCACAAGCTTTGTTCTGTCTTTAAACCTGTACTCGGCCAGAATGGCGATATTGTCTTTCAGCTTAAGCTCATTTACCCAGTATTTTAGCCTTCTATAATAGGATACAGCCCGTCCCTCATGTGGATCATATGCGCCTGTTAAGATAAATAAGATATTGTAACCCAAAAGTTTTATGCCTCTCACAATATGGATGGCGAGTTCCACATTTTTCCGGGGTGTGATCCTTGAAGGCTGTACAACGACAAGGTCGCGACTGAAAAGGTCCAGCTCCGCTGCCAACTTCACTGATTTGGGATCCAAATATAAAAAGCTCACAGGATCGATACCATTCGGAATTACCTTCCATTTAATAGCCCTATCTTGTTCTTCGAAAAGCACCCTTCGTGACTCTGAAATCGTCACGTAGTGGATATCGGGATGCGGATTTTGAAGGGCCGTCCAGGGATGGTGATGAAGAAAGTCAGGGGGATGATGTTGAAAGTAAGGTGAATCATGGGCCCAGCTAACTACTGCGGGGCCGTTGTTTGAGGTTGCAAGACGACGCAGGGCAAGCGTCAAGGGTAGGTTAAAAGGCATCTGTAGCACATTGTGGGCTACGATGACATCAAGGTTGCTGGACCAGTCAACAAGAAGCTTAAGAATTCTATTGGTCAGCTTTTTTAGGAGTCCGTAATCACCTTTGCGGGATTGCTCATGAGCCTTGCTAACCTGTGTGTGTCTGGATCCCAGGACCGACTCAATACGCACAGGGAAGACATCTGTAAAGACCTCCCCCATTCCTGCCAGGATGCAAACTGATTGTCCCATCCTATGAAGAATGAGGGCATGTTGATGGAGCATCTCCTCAACACCACCCACCACTGGAGGGCACGAGTAATGAAGGATGCCGATGCGCAAGGATCTTTCCATAGCAATCAAGTTATCTTAGCTAACTGAACGAATCAATGGTGGAAAGAAGTTTTTGTTCCAGGACTTCATAGGAAAAAAATTCCTTTCCAAGTTCGTAAT
>JAIWDV010000111.1:0-5991 GCA_048632525.1 Bacteroidales bacterium
ATTGAAGGGTACGGAGACCGTGCTTTTTGTAGATGATGAAGAGATGATCCGTGAGGTTGGCGGGGCGCTTTTAAGGCAATTGGGATACAAGGTATTATCGGCCGGAAACGGAAAAGAAGCCGTAGAAGTTTACAGCAACAACAAAGACAAGATTGACATAGTGATCCTCGACATGATTATGCCGGAGATGGGTGGTGACAAAGCCTATGACAAATTGAAGGAGATCAACCCCGATATCAAGGTGCTCCTTTCAAGCGGATACAGTGTAAACGGTGATGCGACCAAAATACTGGAACGCGGTTGTGATGGTTTCATTCAGAAACCCTTTAACATGCAGCAGCTCTCTAACAGCATAAGAGAGGTTCTGGACAGACAATACTGATAATTGAGAAATTGGGAATTGAGGGATTGAGGAATTGAAGGTGTTTATTGATTTGTAGGCGTTCAAAGGTTCATGGTTCACCGTTCAGGGAACAGATTTTCATCTTCTAAGGCCTGCTGCAAAGCTATTCGCGCTTTCTCTTTTTCACCCAGTGCAATCAACACAACTCCTTTGTGATACAGTAAAGTAGGATTTTGCACATTGGCATCCACTGTATCTATGACCTCCAGGGCCTTCTCCGGTTCTCCGGATTTAAAGAGAATCCATGCCTGAGTATCCAAAACAGATACATCTCCGGGGCGTCCAGACAATGCCCGTTCTAACATCTCTAACAACATATCGGTCTTCTTCTCAAAAACTTCTTTGCGCCGCCTCCATCCGTTTGTTCTTTTATCAATCTGTTTCAGATCCTGATTAGTACGATTTTTGGAAGTATGGACAGCCATATCAACGGGATAAAAATTGACACCGTCATGATAGCCAAGCTGCAAACACTGATAGCCTAAAATCGATCTTCTCTTTGCATGATCAAAATGATAACTGACCAACTCCATCTGTTTGCCGGTCTTTGGCAATATAGTGTCATCTGCAATCAGCACTTTGTCACGGAGAGGTGTGTCCTGTAACCTAGTGATAATGCGAGACAAAAATAGATATATAAGCTTACGCCAATTAAATCGTTCCTGATTCAGAAAACGATAATAAGTATCCTTGCGAGCATCACACATCTTGCGGAAAGAATCAGCTGTCCAGAGAGAAGTCATGCATTTTTTGACAAATGGTAACAAGATCATCAGATATAAGGTGATAATAGTGGGATATCCCTTCTGTTTATAGATGCCGCACTGATGAAGCATGGTCCTAAAACCAAAACTATCCATTGATCTGTCAATTTCCGATTCCAGACAAATATTTCTTTGTGCAATTTCCTTTTGCAGAGAAAGTGATAATGGTTTAAAGTGTTTCATAGCAGCTCCTTTGTTTAGTATTTCTAGTATTTTAGCTAATTCAAGTATACTAAATTGGAGCTGCTTTTTCAATTATTTTTGCTATTTTTTCAGTATGTTGAATGTCTTCTCGATCGTTTTTTCAACTGCGAAACTTCAGTTAATAAATTTCATAAGATCATGGCCTGTGGATACGGATGGGTGACTGGAAATCATCTTTTCCGCAATGGGCTTTGCCTCACGAAATTTACTCCTTTTAACAAAGCATAATAATCCGCCAGCACATAGAGATAATCCATGTTGTCCGGTTCAAGGGTCATCGCTCTTGTCAGCGCGACTTCTGCTTCCGAACCCCTTTTTAAATGGCAAAGCAATAAACCAAGGTTATAATGAATCCTGACCGTGGTCGACAGAGAGATGGCCAAATTTGACGTGATTCTTTTCCGCAAATTCATATTTACCTCGAAGCTTCATGCTCCGATTCAGTGAAAGATCGGGACGTTCGTACTGGATATTCACATCTTATCGAGCAGCCACTTCCATGCAGGGACCAATATTATCGAAACACCGCTTACCTCAATTCAAATAGGGCTAAGGATATCATCCAGTGTCACGAAATGGTGAAAGTAGCCTGCGTCCTTAAGGGAGTTGTCCGGGCCATAAAGGCTGATCAGCGCTTTTTCAACAGCATAACCGCGGGGTAGTTTCACCAGCGTGCATTTTCGTTCCATTTCCGGGATAATATGTGTCCCGATCTTCTTATTGTGATGTTTGATTTCACACACCGTGATGACGCGATCAGCTCGTTTGTATAAAAGATCGATCTGAAATCTTTCATCATTCCTTTCAAAGTACGGCGAAGCCAGCAATAAGTCATCGGCAAACTCCATGATAGAGGCCAGCATTCCTGCATGTTTGAGACAAAACCGTTCGAAAGCAAAGCCCAGCCAGACATCGAAACTTCTTTGCGTCAAGGTTTCGAACAGCTTTCGGGAGCTGCTCTCTTTTATGGCCCGCAAGTTCGGCTCGATATACTTGAAAAAGAAGACCAGAAATTCATCCGCCAGCGTGTACTTTCTGAATTTGGAATTCTGGCTGCGGTCAAACGGTATAAAGGACCTGATCATCTCAGCCCGTTCAAGATTTTCCAGATACTGCTTCAGCCCCCCACCCGAAGGAATTTTGGTTTTCGTGCTGATTTCACCCATTGAAAAGATACCGTTTTTCAGAAGATTGATTATCTTGGCATAGGTCCGCGGCTCCCTGAACTGACTGTAGAATATGCGCTCAATCTCGTTGAGCATGGTCCCATGCGGGGAAAAACACAGGGTATTCATATTTTTATTAAACGAACGGTTAGGGTTGATCTGCTCGAGATATTTCGGCACCCCGCCAAAAATTAGTTGATAGTTTAAGATTTCTTCCCCACTCCTTTTACTCAAAATATCGGCAGCTTCCCCTGGAGTGAGGCCTTTCAGGAGAATTTCAAGGGTGGTGCGCCCGTAAAGGGCATTCGACTGAAGTACTTTTTTCACCATAAACGAAGCCACAGAACCGCAAAGGATCAGCATGACATGCCTGCCTTTCCAATGGTTGTCCCAGTAATACTTGAGAAGTGAAACCAGTCGGCTACGGCCGGCGGCCATCCACGGCAGCTCATCGAGAAACAGGATTTTTTTTGTCCTGGTTTTTCTTTTGAAAATCTTTTCCGTAAGGTATGTAAACACCTGCTCCCAATTTTTAAACCGGACACTATCAAGGATGGGGTCATCGACCTGTTTTTGCAATTGCTGCGAAAAATGTTCAATCTGCCGATGGGTCGTCTCGCCTTCCAGGGCTTCAAATTCATAAAAGGATGATTTTTTCCCGGCAAAATGTTTCACCAGACTACTTTTACCGATCCTGCGTCTGCCGTACAGCACGACAAGTTCGTCTTTTCCCGTACGATATGCGTCCTCTATCAGGTTCAGCTCGTTTTTCCTGCCCACAAACATGACCGGTCTCCTGAAGTCAAAAAAAATCCGCAAACAGAAATTATCATATTGTGTTTGCGGATTTTGTCAATACAAAAACTGAATCCGCAAATAAAGTAATATTTGCTTTGTTTGCGGATTTTGTCTATATGGGGTCAAATCTTTGTTTGACCCTGAATCTGATATCGGGCGACTTCACTGCCTTGAAATCGGGGTTGCGAATCGGGGTCGGGCCAAGCTATTGCATTGATATATTTGGATAAATGTTCCAATAATAGGTATTTTCGGCCCTTAAAGCCTCCTTTTCGGGGGCAAAATAATTATTGATAAGTATATCTTAATTTACATAGCCATACAAAGGAGCACCTGCTCCGATCCGGATGCCTAACGACCTGACATATCTATACAAACCGCTTCAGCCCAAATACGCCTCTATATCGACCTCATCGATCTGCTCAGGCTTCAAGTAGTGTTTGGCATACTCCTCATAAATGCCTGAACGCAAAAAGAGCTCAAAGATCTCTGCATCGATATGCTCATCTTTTTTCATAAAGCTCATAATGCGGATTGCTTCGGAGAGCGTCTTCCCTTTTTTGTAAGGCCTGTCTGATGCCGTGAGTGCCTCGAAGATATCGGCAATGGCCATGATGCCTGCCGGGACTGAGAGGTCGTCTTTGGTGAGCCGCCGCGGGTAGCCGGTACCGATCATCGTCTCATGGTGTGTCCCGGCATATTCCGGGATCCGAGTCATATGCTCTGGATAGGGGAGCTGTTCAAGCATTTTGATACTCATGATGACGTGTTCATTGATTTTGAACCGCTCTTCATCAGTGAGCGTCCCCTTTTCGACACAGAGATTATAGATTTCGCCATAGTTGTACAGAAATTGAGGTACTTCAAGTTTGAATCCCTGCTTTCGGTATGCTTCCTCATCAAAATCGACACGTTCGACCAGATGTTCGAGACGGTCATTAAGCAACTGCTCGACCGCCGGTACTGGCCGTTTTTCAACACCTTCATAACGCATAAGTTCGTTATCGGAAAGCCCTGAACGGTCATTGAAATGGCGTACCCAGGTCCGTTTGGCGATGGATCGGATGCGCTCTTTTTTCTCTTCGCTCATAAACTCTCCGCCAACATTCGATTCGGCAATGAAAGCAAAATCATCCATTAATGCCCGGTGCTGCTGTTCTTTCCATGCTTGAAGTGTTTCTTGGTCTTCACCCTTAATGAGGCGTTCATAATACTCGATCTCAATATCTCTCCAGATCACCTCAAACCGGGTACGGATCTCGTGAATGCGGTTATAGATGGTCTCGAGCTTGGTCGCTTTGTCGACCACATACTCAGGGGTCGTGATCTTACCGCAGTCATGCAGCCATGCACCCATCTCAAATTCTTCCCACTCCTCGTCGCTTCCGAATCTGAAACCTTTAAACGTACCCTCCTTCATCTTATCAGCCGCCTTGGCCAGCATCATGGCAATGACAGGCACACGCTTACAGTGCCCTCCGGTATAAGGCGATTTTGCGTCAATAGCATCGGCGATCAGTTTGATGAAGGAATCCATCAGCTCTTTTTGCGCTTCCTGATAGGCCCGGATACTCTCCGACATGGAAACCAGGGAATCAGACAGTCCTGCCAACTCTATAATATTGGTCTTAACAGGACCCACTTCATCAAAATGCCGTGCTTTGATCTTTTCGTTTTGCACCATCAGCTCCCTGATCGGTTTGACAATGCGGGAGGTGGTAAAAAGAATCATCGGGATGCTCAGCAGCAAAACAAGCAGTGCAGTCCCAAGCGAATAGAGAATTTTTTCCAGATAGGGTCTTAGCATCACATCAGCATGGACACTGAAGCCCAGATAGGTATTAGCACCCAGCTCAGTGGAGAGGGTTGTGACCATGGCAAAAACCTGTTTTCCGTCTTCGTCAAAGCTGAACAGCCGGTCTGTTATTCCCTCTTTGAGCGCATTACTTAATGGTTCGTTGATCTGTTCCTCGTCACTGATGGATGAAGCGATGATGGAGCCGTCTCTGCCAAACATATAGATCCTGCTCGTTGGGGCAAACGACTGCCGCTGCAGCAGTGCGTTCAGCTTTGGCAAGGTGAAATCGATGGCCAATACCGCCCCGGTATCCCCGATCATTTTTGAAAAGGTGATCCCTTTTTGCCCAAGGTTGCTAAAAAGGTAAGGATCGCTCCTGATGGCCTTGTCGCTTTGTGTCGCCTGGGTAAACCATGGACGTACATTGGCCACATAAGCAGATGATTCATTTCGGCTTGCAATCAGGGCCAATGCCTCATCGAGATAGTCAAAACTGCGGATTCTTCCCTGTGAGGCATTGTAGATCTTGATCACCATCCATCGGGTATTTTTCGGTGCATTGAATACCCTGTGAAGCTCTGTCGAACTGTGCATATTGACCACTTCGAAAAAGTCGCCGTTCGCATGGCCGACATAGATGGCATAGATATTGTTGTTGTGCTGCATGTTGTGTGCATAACGACTGATAGTCTCAATCGGCAACTCCTCGCTGATCGTGTCGGCGATGCCGGGATAGAGCTCAGTATGGTAGAGCATCTCTTTGGACAGCCGATCGCTGTCCTGAATATGCAGGGTGATCTTTTCAGCGATCTGATGGAAGGTTTTATGGGTGGCATCCAGCGCCATTTTCTGGCTAAA
>JAIWDV010000112.1:0-5986 GCA_048632525.1 Bacteroidales bacterium
TAAAAATCCACTATCCTGGAGACTTGCCGATTCCCTTCTTTTTGAACTGTCAAGTATTCCTTGACAGTTGCCTCAGGTGATAATTCACTTTCATTATAAATGTTTTGAATGTGAAAGCTTATGTTTTGTTGTCTGAAACAGCTCTGCCATCAGCTTTTGCGTCAGCCAGACAGTTTCATTCTCAAGCCTTACTTCAATTTTCGTCTTTCCGCCTTCGGTTTGATAGATCAGAATTTGAGAATTGTTCTTTTCGGTAAAATTGCTATCCATTGCAAGCCTCTCCATAAAACGACTGATTCAATTCCTTGTCTTCCTTCTTTTCATCAAAATTTCTGATAGATTAACACCTAAGTTGAGCGATTTTTTGCGAAGAAATGGAAAGGGGGTCTACGTTTGACTCTTATTTATTTTTAATAAGAGTCAAGCGTAGACCTGACTTTCTTGGCGGCGCGATGAGAAGCGGTTGATAGTGGTCATATCGTCTACAGGTGTTGGAGCCATCCTTTGCGCTCAAGGATGTTCCAGGAGAGCCTGATATGCTTTTCCTGAAACATGCGCTTGCGGTTGTTCCATCTATAAGTTTTACTGACCGCCTGGTCGGCTGTTGTGGCGCCTTCGTGGGTTGCGACCCAGTGAACAGTGGAGAGAAGTTCCATGCCGAAAGGTGTTTCAAAGCCGGAAATGAGATCGACAACCCTTTGAAAATGGTTCCGGGTGGAAGGATGATCTTCAAGAAAACTCTCCGCTTGTGGAAGAATCTCGGGAAGCAGGTTGATCTCCCGTTCAGGATTGTCCTCCGCATCGCCATATCCGCTAATGAAATGCCCTTCCATAAGGGTCAACACATGGCGCAAGTTCTGGGCATACGGTCCATAGAGGCCCTTGTTGTACTGAAGTTTCAATCCCTCTCCAGCCTCCTGCATAAAATACATCAATTTGTGGATCTCCAGAAGCGTCACATAAGGATCCATGACCGCCGCAAGATAACGGCGCATCAAAACGAGCAGCGCGGCTCGCCCGACAGTCAAGCCCGGCGTCTTCTTGGAATGGACCATTTTTTTTGCAGGAGGCGCCCCTTTAGGTCCATAGAGGAGAACCTGCACATCAGTCAGGTCCTGAAAGGCCTCTACGATTCTGTCCCGGACATCCTCCCAGCGCAAGCCGCCAAGGCCGCAACCAAGAGGGGGAATGGCAATGGAATGGATGTTTCTTTTGCGCACCTCTGCAACCAGTGTCTGTAGTCCGGCCTCGATGTCCTCCATCCGGCTCTTGCCTTTCCAGTGGCGTTTGGTTGGAAAGTTGATCACATAACGCGGGTTGTGGAGGAGGTTAAGATCATAGATAAACATCTTGCCCGGCTGCAGTTCCTTCTTGTCGCATACCGCCTTATAGCGCTTGAAATTTTCGGGGAAAAGCTTCTTGAACTGGAGGGCAATCCCCCGACCCATGACCCCGACACAGTTCACGGTGTTCACCAGCGCCTCGGCATTTGCGCATAATATGTCACCTTGTGTTAATTCAATCATGAGTGCCTCCTTATATAGTTAATAATACCATGGTCTTTCGATAGTCACGACTGGTTTATGCTGAGCATTCTGAAGAATGGAGTTGACTTCATTAAGTCTCTCCTCATTCAGAACGCCGATTTTTTCAACCAGATGCCAAGGGCTGGTATCGTGGATCAAGAACTCCGCCTGCTTGCCTTCTTTAACCAGCGGAACACGAAAATCAGTTTCATTGACCGCATCCCAGTCTATTTCGCCCAACTGATTGCGGTTATTATAGAAATCAGTATAGTAACTACCGGCATTTCGGTCAGAGAAAGCCCAGCGTACCCCGTGTTGATCCGCCCAACATATAGTCGACTCCATATCTATCTGCATATGAATGATAGGGCGTTGCCCCCCATGATAGAGCATATCAATGTGATTGGTTTTGTGAATGATAAAGAGCATGATAGATCGGGGACAGAAATAGAACGGCACATAGTCGCCAACTTTGGTGCCTGGGTGACACTGCACGTCAATCTCGAACAACCGCCTACGTTTAATTTCGGTCATGCCGATGGAGGTCTGGACACCACCCTGCTTAACACGCCGCCCATCGGCTTCGATGCAACCAGCAGCCACAATGGAGGCGAGATTGTTGACATGGGTGATATGGTAGATTTTCGGCTGGGCCGGTGGTGTTGTCATGCAATCCTCACTTATCCCAATCGCTGTCTTTTGTCCATGACTGATAAAACTTAATTCTGTCTTCTCTCTCCTGTTTATCCTGGAGGTAGTTTTCAGAATCTTTATGAATCCGCTCTGAATATTTTTTGGTTCCTCGCTGTTTCAAGTGGGTAACCCGAAATTAAGTTTTCCACCTATGAGATAAATCATGGTAATAAGATTTTGAGTAGTGCGGTAACCACGTGCTCGCGCCTTGGCCGCTTGAATTAAGCTATTGATTCCTTCTAAGATGCCGTTGTTGACACCGGACTGAAACCATCTAAGCACTCCATTCCAGTGTCGCTTTATCGTGTAGGCTGCCTCTTTGATCGGTTCCAGGCGGCTATGGGTGGCCCAGAAATACCATTTTTTAAGGTAAGCTTCTGCATTTTCAGCAGGCTGATTGAACAGTTCCTGGAAATTGAGTTTGATATGGTAGGCTCGACTTGTCTTCAAATTAAGCTTTTTAACTGTGAGTTCTTCAAGTGTTTCGGTCTGGGATGGTTTCAGGTTTTTATAATTTTTCAGCCAAATGTAACGAGTCCTGAAAAGCTCAGGGCGGTCTTTTTGCTCCTGACGTCGTACTTCGTCAACAGCATCATTGATAACTTTCATGATATGGAACTTGTCAAAGGTCAAATGAGCGTTGGGAAAGAACTTCTCAACGCCGCTGATGAATGATGGAGACATGTCGCTACACATTTCCTCAATGGCTTCAGGGGCACCGTTGTGATCGGTTAAGTCTTGTTTAAAACGTTCGACAGTGGAGGCATCTTTGCCTTCTGTAGCGAAAAGAACTTTGGGGCCTTCAAGGTCTACAAACAGACTCACATAATTGTGGCCTCGTTTGCTGGATGTCTCGTCCATGCCAACTTTACGGACACTGGAATGATCGGCTTCATCCCTGGCTTCATCAACGTAGTGGTGCAGCACGCGCCATAATCGAGTATCATGCTCATTGACGAACTCGGCAATGGTTTTAACAGGCATGGATTTAGCCAGTGTCATGATTATAGCCTCAAACAGTAGTGTGAAACCGCTACCGGATCGAGCCCATGGAACATCAACCAGGCGGATACCGCAATTATCACAGTTGATCCTTGGCACTCTGGCTGTTAGGTAAGCTTCATGTTGAAAAAAGTTTAGATGCCGCCAGCTCTTTTCTTGGGTATCATAGGCTTTTATTTCAGCCTGACCACACTCAGGGCAGGTAAAGGTGCTTCCTCGGGAAAAATCAAGAAGGATGTCGAGGCGCTTTTTATTAGGATCAAATTCTGAAGCAGACACCTGCCAAGGCGGTGCCAAACCAAGGGCCATTTGAAATAGGTCTATGTCTCTCATAATGAAAAACCAAATATCATTTTTGTTGCCAGTAAATCAAGGTTTACCCACTTGAAACAGCGAGGAGCCGAAAAATCCCAAACAAACTGTTCAAACTTATAAACAGATATACGTGATTTCACACGCTTGACCTATTTTAAATGGTCAACATCAAGCCGGAAGCGGAATTTCAAGACAGTTCTGCATCAGGCCCCAGGCGGATATATCCGGGAAATGGATGTGAAGATAATTACCACGAAGTTTCACGATACGACCAGTAGCTGAATGACCGGTCTGGTCCGCTATTTGAATATTTATGCTTTCATCCCGGAGATATTCATCGCTTTCGATGAGTGCCCCCTCTTTTGAAACATTTACCGTAATGCCGGTAGTCGGTTCTTGTCCGGAATGGTGGATAATGACTGATCTCTGAACGGAACGGCGCCAGAATTTTCGTCGCTGCCTCAGCTTGCCAAACCCGAAGGATAGGTAAAGCGAGGCACCTAAAAAAAAGCCAATCAGACAGAAGACGCCAAGTTTGCCTTTGTCCGGTTCAGGAAGTGAGAGGGGGTTAAGTTCACCCTTCGCAAATGTGTGTATGAATGCAAGATATATCACAAGCGTTGTGGTTAGCCCCTGAAGAAATGCACCCAGTCCCCGCATACCAATGCGCAATGTTCTATGGCGATCAAAGTTTGGCGCTGAGTCCAGTCGGTAGGCTGCGAAGGCTGCAGTAACAAAAATGACGACGGACCAAACTGATATTGAGCGTAATATTCGGCCTAGATCTTGAATCGGCAGTTCATTCACGAATTTGACGGCAATTGAGGTTGCAAATAAGACGAGTCCGCCGACCAGATAGGCCGAGAAAGCTACTATAAGATAAAGGTGCCACGGGCGGTCGGCAAGTTTTTTAAACCGTAGGTTTTCTGTTACCACTGGCCATACTTCACTGTGGAATGAAAAGTACCGCTTGATGAACAAGACCCATAGCACTGGGATGGAAATAAAGGGTAAGGCGAAGCCGGCCCAGCGAATGATATTTTTGGTGCTAATTATGACAACGAGGGGAACAATTTGAAGTTCAGCAACGAGAAAGACCAATAGCCCGCCAAGTATAATCGAACCAGCGATCGCGCCGATAACGTAAGTCATGTTCTTCCAAGGGATAGGGAAGTCTCTACGTTCCGATGGAGTATAGCCGAGTTGGTCAAGAAATTGGTCGACAGCCGAATCTGTCTTACCGGCAAGATAAAGCAAACAGCTGATCAAACGGTAAGTTCTATGGAGCGTTGCGTCTACGCGGGCATTAAGTCTAACCGTATCGGGTTCGGGAAGTTCTCCGTTCCGGAATTGGGCCATTCGTTCCTGCAAGTGATCATAGGCCTGTAAGATGGATGATCGTTGAAGCTCACGGTTTCCGATGTAAGTGCTAAAGGGCGAAATTTTGGACCAGCGATTGACGTATGAGAGTAGATAGGACAGTTTTGCCCAACGGCCTTCCAGGGTCCACGCCCCAATCCTGAAATCGGATTCATTGAGATCAGGTCTCATCTTCTCGTTTTGATCGCCCCTTAGGTAGCGTTCGTCCTTGAGAATGTTTGCAATCTCAGCGTGTGTGAATTGAGGTTGGTAGCTCTTGATCTGGCGATAAACATCGCGACCTTTTCTTGGTATCTGCGCTTTATCGTGCAGGTAAAACTTGGAGCGTTCCACGAGTTGACGGACATAGGGGATGGCGCTATGCCTGTGATAATCAACGCCGACAAGACAATATTCTCTCGCGTTGGCAAAAGAGCAGAGGTTGTCTCCCCGGATTCGCTGCTTATGAGGTCCGGTAGGAAAAGAACCAGCATTACGTAAATAAACTCTGTTACCAATATGTAGGCGAAGAGGTATAGAGTATACTCGAAGCGGTCTGTTAGGTGTTTAGGCAGGGCAGGTTCAAGCATAAGGTCTTCTTGGTCAACGCCTGCACTCCTGTCCTCATCAGCGAATTTATAACTGGGTTGATTAAAATAGTTGACTGCAAATGCAAATACAATCCCCGCGCCGACAAAAAAATAGATATAAGTGATAGTATCCATAGCGGCCCTCCTTAAGCCGTAAAATAGCATTTCTTTGTTTTTAAGATACGTCTCATTAGGCCAAGTTCGTCAAAAGGAGCAATCTCCATGATTTAATAACTTGCCCCTGTAAAATCTTCATTGCAAGCCAGCCTGTATTTTATGCCAAACTCGAGTAAAACTACAAAACTCTCAAGTAATTATTTCATGGACGTTATACTGACATTGTTACCATCACTGCTAATATCGCTTTTCAGCGGGCGCGGTTTTTTGTGCTCCGCTGCAAAAGCCTGGTTGTGTGCCGGGCACGGCACATGTTCTTAAAAGTGAGTCAAAGTTACCACGTAGTGGTGACTTTGGCAAGTCTTAGACCCAGCCAGATGGAGG
>JAIWDV010000113.1:0-5981 GCA_048632525.1 Bacteroidales bacterium
AGCAGGGCTATTTAACCGACGAGCAACGCAGCCATGCGGGATGGATCGGCGCATGAAAATGTGAAATTATTTTTGAGCGAGCCCTGAGGAACTGCTGATCATGAGCATTTTCGAAGCCGTCATGCTTACCTGTTTTGGTGTGAGTTGGCCCGTGTCAATCGCAAAGTCTCTTCGCACCAAGATCGTATCCGGCAAAAGTCCGCTTTTCATGAGTATTGTATGTGCCGGTTATCTAAGTGGTATAATTCATAAATTACTATTTTCCCTTGACTGGGTAATAGTGCTTTATGCAATAAACTTGATACTGGTAGCTACAGATCTGTCACTCTATTACATATATTTACCAAGGAAAAAGTTCGATTTTGAGCCTCCTGAGTAGTGCTTGAACGTAAACTCAAAAAAACGAAATTACAATAGATTACGCTAATTTTTCAAAATGAAGTTTTTAGCGATTAGCTTTTAGTACCTTAGCGGTTATTTTCTTGTTTTTTATACCTGGTGTTACGTTGCGCGACCAATGGCATGATTTTTTAATTCTCGTTGCATAATACGTTGCACAGTCAGACGAAGTGTTTTTATAAATTCCAGCACATGCCACATATTTCACCGATCAAGATCACCCCCCTCCAATAAAATTCACCACATATTTCGATCAATGTTCGCTGCAGGGTTGTTTAACGCATCATTTATTGTGTACAGATATAGTCGTTGTTTTGATGTTATACGTCTGAATATCAATCTATCCTTGTTCTGTACCATATCAATCCTAAAACACACCCCACACAGGACGGTGAAAGAAAACAGCTTGCGGTGGACCATGATGTCACTGCCTTGTATGTTGTTTCGCCATATTCCATAGGCAGTGAAGGTAAAGCGATCCCAGATTTGCCCAAGGTGTGTCCGTGCCGGGACGGGCAATCCTGTGAGATTACCATTCACCATCTGCGACACCGCAAAACAGGCCCTCCTTTTCCCTTATATGTAATGCGTTGTAACACGCATAAACGGAGCTTTACTCTTTATCCGCCAGGATATTACCCCTATAGCCGCCATACCCTGGCCCCGGTAGATCCTGAAGGTAATTTGTTGTCCGAGTCTGATGATATTCCCTTGTTTGCCGGAACTCTTTTTGAGGCGGCAACGGATGCAGCCTCAGGCATCGCATGGCCAAGCGAAAGTGAGGAAAATAGTTTAACGCTGAGATTTTCTACCCAGGTTCGTCACCTGCAACGTGCCACTATCTTGCTTGGTCTTGACCCTGCTGTCGAGTCGCGTCTGCGTGAAGAAACAGCAGAAATCCTCCAGGTTCCCGGGCAACTTCTTAGTGACGGCGCCAGCCAAATTCTCCTTCCCAAGTGCGGTTATCAAGGTCGCGGCAAGGCCATCTGTAACGTTTTAGAACAAATCCCCACAAACACACTTTTTGAACGTCTCGCAGAAGCCGGCGCCGGTGCCGGACTCTGGTCTCCACCCTTTTTCCAGGACTGTAAAATGCTCCGGCCCTCATTGTTCCGCAGGGTGAGAACACGTGGCTCCCCCAAAGGAAAAGGGGGATCATTGTCGTCCACAACTTTGTTCTGTGACTTCCAGTCAGACCCTTGATAGAGTGCAATGAGTTTGGTCAACCACTCTAAAAAGGGAGAATAAAGCATGAAAAAAACAAATCACCCCCAAGAACAACCTCCGGAAGATGCATTATTTCGTTATCAGGTACTCTCTCAGGTACTGATCCGTCAGAACCAGGGAGAATCTCGCCCTGATGCCATCGATGCAGTTGCAGAACTCACCCATACCACTCTTGCCGGGCAATCACAAAAGGTAAGCAAAAGAAGTATCTACCGCTGGCTTGCCGCTTATGAGGCAAAGGGATTTGCCGGCTTGTTGCCGTCACCCGGAAAGCCCAGGGATCTCTCAGCCATACCTCAACATTTGCTTGATTTTTTCAAAGAACAAAAAAAAGAAGACCCGCGAGCCTCTGTGCCTGAATTAATCAGGCGTGCAAAAGCACAGCGTCTTGTAAATGATGATGCGGCCATCGACCGGATCACTGTTTGGAGAAATCTCAAGCGCATGGGAGTTTCCACCAGACGACAAAAGCAGACAAAACACCGGGATAAAAGACGGTTTGCCTATCCTCACCGAATGGACATGATCCTTTGTGACGGCAAACATTTCCGGGCTGGAGTTAAGCGAATCCGCCGTGTTGCACTTTTTTTTCTCGATGACGCCACCAGGATGACGCTTGGCGTGACAGTCGGTACTGCGGAAAGCTCCCGGCTTTTTTTGCGCGGCATCTATCAAGTCATCAAGACCTATGGACGGATGAGCGCTATTTTTCTCGACAACGGCCCGGGATTCAAAGCCCATGATACCACGGATGTTTTACGCAAACTCGACATTCTTTTTATCCATGGAACCGCTGCATATCCTGAAGGACACGGCAAGATAGAAAGATTTAATCAAACCGCCCAGGAGCAGATTCTTCGCCACCTTGATAACAATCCCGAGGTCGACCCGAACTGTAATGCTCTTGATTTGCGGCTTGGACATTATCTTGCCGGACAATACATTCATACACCCCATGAAAGCTTGAAAAAAGAGACACCGTGGTCGCGTTTTCATAACGATGAAAGAGTATTACGCTTCTTTAAAAGTCAGAACAAGCTCCGGCAGGCCTTTATTCTCCACGAAAAACGACGAGTCTCCAATGACAACATCGTTTCCTTTAAGAGCATTAATTATGAAATTCCCATAGGACATGCGGGTGAATTGATAACCCTTATGCGTAATGTTCTCGATGGCTCTCTTTCCGTCATTCATCATGGCACTATTATGTCTATTGCTCCTGTTGATCTCCATGCCAACGCCCGTGAAAAAAGGGCAAAGGTCAATGACATGGAAGAAGAGAACAAGCAGCTTCCCAAAAGCAGCGCCCAGATATTATTTGATAAACAGGTAAAATCACTTGTTGGGGCAGACGGAGGTTTTAGCGCTCCAAACAAAACAGAACAAAGGAGAACAAATCATGAGTAAAATAACGGATTTTATCAGCCGCTTCGGTTTTCATACCACTCCCTTTACCTGTGAGATAGGGGTTTCCGAACATTTTATTAACGAAATCTACCAGGAGCCACTTGACCACCTCTTACGCGTAGTGGACAAGAGGATGTCCGCAGCCATCATCGCCCCGGCCGGAACCGGCAAAACTGCAATACTCCGATCCCTTCGGTCCAAACTGCCTGAAACTCGATACAAAGTACACTATCTAAAAGTCACAGACCTTTCCAAACGTGATTTCTGCCGGGAAATCGCGGCAGCAGTCAGGGCGGAACAGGCCGGCAATTATCCAGCCCTGGTAAGACGGCTGCAGGATCGTTTTACAACCTCCATGGATATTATCGGCGAAAGAACTTTACTTTTTATTGATGAGGCCCATGATATCCGCCCTGATGTGCTTGGTATCTTGAGGATACTCACTAACTTTGACATGGATAACCGTCTGGTAGTAAGCATTATCCTGGCCGGTCAGGCGCCGCTGAAAAAGATGCTTCAGCACCCGAAACTCGAAGACGTGGCCCATCGGCTGGCCTACTGTGCGACATTGCGTCTGTTGTCCCGTAAGGAGTCAGTCCTGTACATTAAACATCGATGCCGGATTGCCGGGTTGGCTGAATGCCCCTTTGACACCAGCGCCTTGGAAGCGATTTATGAAATAGGCCGTGGCAATCTCAGGGCGACTGACCATCTGGCGCTTAAAGCCCTTGAAAAGGCGCATGACCATGAGTGCGATATCGTTGATTCCAATCATGTTACCGAGGCCAGGGGGTTGCTATGGGTGTAAAGCAACAATTGCCGGTATGTAAAGCAAAAGACCTGTCAAAACAGCATGTCAAACAAGCCTGGCTCATTGAGTCTCTTTGGGCCGGTGCGGCAGTCGGCATTATCGGAGGAGCGCCAAAATGCTGCAAATCATGGCTCGGCCTTGATATGGCTGTCAGTGTTGCCTCGCAAACTCCATGTGTCGACCGATTCCCGGTTCCAACCCAAGGTAGAGTCTTAATTTTTATGGCCGAAGATGCGGCCCATAATGTACGGGCCCGTATTGAGGCTATCTGCCTTCATCGCAGTCTTGACATCAACACCCTTGATCTTTACGTTATCACCGCATCAACACTAAGGCTTGATCTTGCCGGTGATCAAAAAATGCTCACGGAAACAGTTGATATCCTGCGACCCAAGCTCCTGATTCTCGATCCCCTGGTGAGACTTCATCGTCTTGATGAAAACAGCGCCTCTGACATTTCCTGTCTGCTCGGCTTTCTGCGGGGATTGCAACGCAGCTTTCAAGCCGCCATTGTTCTGGTGCATCATGCCAGTAAAAAACATCGGGCACAGCCGGGCCAGGCACTTAGGGGCAGCTCTGACCTTCACGCCTTTGGTGATTCTAATGCCTATCTGGCCCGACGAAAAGACAATCTTGTTCTAACCATTGAACATCGGGCGGCAAAACCACCGGAGCCAATTGAATTGCGCCTTATCTCAAACCCTGACGGAAGCGCGACCCATCTCGAAACCATTATTTGCCACAAAAACAATGCTGCCGTTTTTTTGAATAATCGGGTTCTCTCCCTGCTTGAAGATAACGAAAAACCTTTAACCCGCACTGCTATACGAAACCAGCTCAAGGTCAACAATCAGCGGCTCGGTATAGCGCTTGTAGAACTTGAAAAGCAGGAGGTGGCTATACGATCGGCAGACGGGTGGATCTCTGCAAATGGCGGCCAGGGCAGTACGGGTACAATCCAGAAAATAGAGTCAAAAAAATGCAAACCGACAACTCTTCCTTTTTGAATTTTGCCGGACTAAAACGCCTTGTATCCATAGCCGCCGTACTGGAAAACAAAGGTCTGCTTAGTCAATTTAGAAAACAGGGCGACCAGCTCTTTGGACCTTGCCCTGTTCATCGGGGAGATAACCCCAATGCTTTTGTGGTCAGCCTCAGTAAAAATCTTTACCACTGCTTTACCGGGTGCAATGGTGGCGGGGATGTCATTGATCTGGTACAAAGACTCGATGGCAAATCCTTCCACCAAACCGCCCTCTACCTTGCTTCTTTATCTTCCTGTACCAAGATACCTGTCTGCTCTTCTCCAAAAAAGAAGTTTGTCAAATTTACAAAACGTCTTCCCCTCGATCATACTGTTAAATTCCTTCAATTAAAAAAAATACTTCCTGCCACGGCTCGCAAATTTGAGGCAGGGGCATATTACGGACAAGGGTTTCTGGCCGATTCAATCGGTGTACGCCTCCATGATCTTTGCGGCAATCCGATCGGCTACGCGGCGAGACACCTCAATAATACAATTATTCAGCGTTACGGAAAATGGAAATTCCCACCTTGTCTGCCCAAAAATGAAATCCTTTACAATTACCACCGTCTGCGTCAATCTAAACAAAATGCGTTGGTCGTGGTAGAAGATGCATGGTCTGTTATGCGGCTTGCACAACTTAATATACCTGCCGTTGCCTTGCTCGGTATTCACCTGGCAGACACCCAGAAAAAATTGCTGGCTGGAAAGGATAAAATCGTCCTTATGCTGGATGGCGATCATGCAGGTAAAAAAGCAGCAGGAAATTTACTGACAATTCTGGAACCTTTCACTCAAGTTCACCAAATCTCTCTTCCTTTCGGCCTTGACCCCGATGACCTCTCAGACACTGAACTTATAGCAGTCATATCCCCTTTTTTTTCTTAGCCGGTCTTTTTTTGACAGCATTATGACCGTTCTGTTCCATTATCCTATAGGGTAGCGCTTAGAACGGAACGGTTAATGTTGCTGTTTGGTGTATGTGGGCACTATGCCATGGTTGGCGCAACTATACATGTCAAAGGTCGCGCAACGCAACAGATGGCATCAGGGCGAGATTCTCCCTGGTTCTGCCGAATCAGTACATGGGAGAGTACCTGATAATGAAATAAT
>JAIWDV010000114.1:0-5964 GCA_048632525.1 Bacteroidales bacterium
AATAGATCAAGATAATGCTTGATATTTTTGCCTGTTTATTACATATAAAAAACGGTTTTTCAATTATTCTGTGGCCTGGTTTGTTCAAAGGAAAAAACCGGCGCTTACAGGTGATGCTTCGAGCAGGCATGGCCGGCGAAATGATTATGTTTCGCTTTTTCACGATTAGTATGTCAGTTTTGTCGCGATATGACCATGGAAAGGTGAGGGTCTTATGGAGTTGAATGTAAAGAATGAAGAAAAAGGGACGTTGGTATCCGTCACTGGCAGAATGGATGCCGTTTCATCGCCCGAGTTCGAAAAAGAACTGGGAAGGTTGATCGATGAGGGGAATGTCAATTTTGTCATCGATTTGACTAAACTTGACTACATAAGCAGTTCCGGCCTCAGGAGTGTTCTGACAACGGCTAAGAAGCTCAAAGGAAAAAACGGACAGATACTGCTCGCTTCTCTCCAGGCCGTCGTCAAAGAAGTCTTTGAGATTTCGGGATTCAACACCATTATTCCCATTTATGAATCTGTGGAAGAGGCAATGGCGGCCCTGTAATTCGCGGGGAAGATTTCCCAGATTTTATCACACCAAAATTACACACATAACTAGTGCCCGAACGAAAACTAGAAAATTTTTTCAAGTTCAAGGAAGACGCAAATTTTAACCGCAGGAATACATGGGGTATTTTGAGGATTAAAATTTAAGCCAGACGCAGAAATTGGGAAAATTAGCAGTTTTCGTTCAGGCACTAACTATAGAACTCAAGTTTCGCACCCTCTTTATCAGGGAAAAGTCAAAGTCAGTGCTAAAGTGCTAATATTTAGAGTTTGTGGGGACCTCAAAATCCGAAATACGAATATCGCCCGATCTTATAAAAATGGTCGAAACAATATCTAATTTCGAATATCAAATGACCAAAACATGTCAGGCACTTATGCAATATCTATGGCGTTCCACCATGTTTAAAATTTTGAATTTTGGTCATTAGTACTTCGTGCTTCGAATTTATTGAAAATTGAATAAGTAAGCAATTCTTGTCATGAAATCTCTAAAGCTTACAGCCATTATTGAAAATCTTGATCAGTTCATCTCCTTTGTGCATACATGCTCCGAAGAATGCGGCTTTGAGGGCAAAAGAGCGATGGAAATAGAACTTGCCGTGGAAGAGGCCCTGGTTAATATATTCAACTACGCCTATCCCGACGGAGAGGGGCAGGTGGAAATGCAATGCGCCTTGAAGGAGGGCAAAAAATTCGTAATAGAGATTCTTGACAAGGGCATTCCCTTTGACGGCCTTTCCCGTCCCGATCCCGATACAAGGGCCGATATCGAAAACAGGGAGATCGGTGGGCTGGGAATCTTTTTTATTAAGAAAATGGCGGATGAGGTGCGATACAGTCGCAATGGCGACATGAACGTCCTTACTATCGTATTTTTGGTGTAAGGTGTGGTTAAAGGGACTGCGTTGCATCTCCCCTATCGGTCATATCAAAGTTATGTTACATGCGAAAATAAGGAAACACTGTAAATTTATAATCTCTGCCGCACTCTTCCTGATTATTGTATGCGGGGCACCCGCCGAAGGCGATGTCCTGAAAAAGGCATTATTCATACCTCAATGGGTTCCCCAGGCCCAGTTTGCAGGTTACTACATCGGGCTTGAAAAGGGTATCTACAGGAAACACGGCATAGATCTCACCATCATTACCGGCGGACCGGACAATTCGCCATCGGAACTTCTTACAGATGGAAGGGCGGATTTTGCTTCGCTCTGGCTGTCTACGGGAATTCAGATGCGGGCGGGGGGAGCAAAGATTCTCAATATTGCCCAGATAATGCAGAGATCGGCGCTGATGTTTGTGGCTAAAAAGGCGAGTGGTATTGAAAGGCCCCGGGACATAAACGGCAGAAAGGTGGGGTTATGGGGGCCCGTCTTTCAGATTCAGCCACGGGCATTTTTCAGAAAATACGATCTTACGGTGCAGGTTGTTCCCCAGTCCTTTTCAATCAATCTCTTCCTGAGAGACGGCGTCGATGTGGCCTCGGCAATGTGGTACAATGAGTACCATACGATTCTGAACTGCGGTATCGATCCCGGCGAACTGACCACATTTTTCTTCCATGAACATGGTCTCAATTTTCCTGAAGACGGCATTTATGTGCTTGAAGAGACATACAAGAAAGACCCGGCGCTGTGCGCGGCCTTTGTCCTGGCGTCTATCGAGGGGTGGCGGTATGCCTTTGATCATCCCGATGAGGCATTGGCTGTTACTATGAGGAACCTCAAAAAGGAACACATTCCCACGACTCTGGTTCATCAGAAGTGGATGCTGGAAAGGATGAAAGATTTGATTTTGCCCGAAAAGGGTGAGGATGCAGGCATGGGAAGACTACTGCTTGAGGATTACAGCCGCGTTGCACGAGGTCTGAGGAGCATGGGGCTCATAGACTCGGTTCCCAGTTTTACCTCTTTTTATAAGGTGATCAGAGATAAAGATGAAAAATAGGGGATTGGCCTTCAAACTTATACTGCTCATATTGAGCAGCGTAACACTGATTTTTCTGCTGATTTTCGGCTACAACTACAAGTATTCCAGAAAAATCATCATCGAGAATGTCGAAAAAAATGCGATGAACCTCGCCAGGGCGACGGTGAATCAGATCGACGTTGTCCTCAGTTCTATCGAAAAGGTCCCCGAAAATCTGGCCTATGTCCTCGATCGGTCGCTCTGTGCCGGCGAGGAACTCAACAACCTGTTAAAATACATTGTACAAAAGAATAAGGAAATTTACGGGTCTGCGGTTGCCTTTGAGCCCCGGGCATATGACGGCGAAAAAGAACGATATGCCCCCTATTTCTATAAGAGCGGCGGGGAAATAAAGTATTCCGATCTGGGGGTAGCATCATACCAGTACTTCTTCCAGGACTGGTATCAGATTCCGAAGGAGCTGAACCGGCCTGTCTGGACCGAACCCTATTTCGATGAGGGGGGCGGCAACATCATCATGTCCACCTATTCGGTTCCCTTCTACAGAACGGTGGAGGGGAAGAAGGGGATCGCGGGGATCATTACATCCGATATTTCGCTGTCGTGGCTTCAGGAAATAGTCGCATCAATAAAGATAGCAAAGACGGGGTACGGTTTCCTCATATCCCAGAACGGTACCTTTGTAACCCATCCCAAAAAAGAACTCGTCATGAACGAGACCATTTTCAGCCAGGCAGAGGCTCGTGGAGACGAGGAACTGAGGAGAATCGGGAGGGAGATGATTCATGGGAAATCGGGTTTTGTCCCCTTTCGCAGTATCCTGACGGGGAAACTGTGCTGGATGGTTTATGCGCCGCTTCCCTCCAGTAAATGGTCTTTAGGTGTCCTCTTCCCGCAGGATGAACTGATGGCCGATGTGGTGCGTCTCAATAAAATTGTGATAACTCTCGGCGTACTCGGTTTTGTCTTTCTTCTCGTTGTCATCGTCTTCATTGCCCGATCGATAACGAGACCGCTGAGCGTCCTTGCCCACGCAACGGAAGATATTGCAATGGGGAACCTCGATGTATCGATTCCTGAGATCAAGACGGGGGATGAGGTGGGAAAGCTCGCCCAGTCCTTTGACTACATGAAACAGTCCCTGAAACAATATATTGCCGATCTGACGGAAACGACGGCCGTAAAGGAGAGGATGGAAAGCGAGTTGCAGATAGCCCACGACATCCAGATGGGGATTCTGCCCAAGATCTTTCCTCCCTTCCCCGATATTCCAGAGTTTGATCTATATGCCACGCTTGAACCGGCACGGGAAGTGGGGGGAGATCTATTTGACTTCTTTTTCCTCGACGACGACCATCTCTGCTTTAACGTGGGCGATGTTTCGGGGAAGGGGGTACCCGCATCGCTCTTCATGGCCATCACCAAAACGCTGATAAAGACGAGGGCAACCAAGGACATGACGCCGGAGATTGTCTTGAACCAGGTCAATCAGGATCTTTCCGTGGAGAATCCGTCGCTCCTTTTTGTCACGCTTTTTCTGGGTATTTTCAATATCAAGGACGGAATTCTGGAATACTGCAACGGCGGCCACAATCCGCCCTACATTATTCGTGCAAGCGGTGAAATCGAAGCGGTTGAAATGACCGGCGGGATAGCCCTGGGTGTGGTAGAAGATTTTTCATTCCAGTCGAAGCGGGTCGTTTTAAACAAGGGGGATGCGATTTTTATCTATTCCGACGGTGTTACCGAGGCCATGAACAGCAGATATGAACTCTTTTCCGAAAAGAGACTGGAGGGCGAACTGGGCAGGCTCAAGGGCCTCCCCGTAGGTGATATCGTAGCTGGAGTCATGGAAAAAATCCGCGAATTCTCGCAGGATGAACCCCAGGCGGACGACATCACCATGATGATTATCAAATATAACGGGAGTAAGGAAATTTCCCATTGACATGAATGAGTTCTTTTACGATACTGCATTGGGAATCAGGTGTTGGCATTGGAACTTTTTGGTTCAAGAACCGTAATAGTAATTTAAAGGGTGTTGGCCTGTGCAAGCATATTCTGGAGAATATAAACGAAAATTGACCACTCCCGCAGATGCAGTGGCTTTGATAAAAAATGGAGATACTTTTATCCACGGCATGACTAGTGCGGAACCCCCGGCTCTTCTTTCTGCCATTGCCGACAGGGCAGAGGCAGGGGATTTGAGGGATATCAAGGTTTATTCCTTTAACCCTCAAAAGTATGTTGCTGAAACAGTCTGCAGGCCGGATCTTTGTGATGTCATTGAGTCCTATTCATGGTTTGTAAGCGGCAAGTCCAGGGGACTGGTAACCGTCGGGCTGACACAATATGTGCCCGTGTATTTTCATCAGGTGCCCAGATTGATTCGGGAAGAAATGACAATAGGTGTCACTATCACCACGGTTTCGCCGATGGATCAGTCCGGTTTTTTCAGTTTTGGCACAAGTAATGACTATACATCTGTAGCGGCAAAATTGAGTAGAAATGTTATTGTGGAAGTGAACGAAAATATGCCGCGTGTGTTTGGAAGCGGGATGATTCATATTTCTGACGTTGATGCCATAGTGGAAAATCATGTGCCATTGCTTGAAATACCCCCACCACCGCCAAAACCGGAGGATGCACTGATAGGGAAACATCTTGCTGAAATTATTCCCGATGGCGCTGTCCTCCAGTTGGGAATCGGTGGTGTTCCCAATGGTGTCACGCCATATCTTTCAGGGCATAAAGACCTGGGAATTCATTCCGAACTCCTCGGTCCAGGTATGGTGGATCTTATTGAGAAGGGTGTGATTACAGGTCGCAGGAAAAACATTCACACGGGAAAGCATGTTTATACCTGTGCTTACGGAACAAAATATACGTATGATTTTATGAATAACAATCCGAGCATGGAAAGCTTTCCTTCTTCCTATGTCCTGGACCCCGCTGTTATCAGCAAAAACGACAATATGATTTCTATCAACGCGATCCTTGAGGTGGACCTCTTCGGGCAGTGCAACGCAGAATCTCTTGATCAATCTCAATTCAGCGGAGTCGGTGGACAGCTTGATTTTGTGAGGGGAGCGAATAATTCCAGGGGCGGCAAATCCATCCTGGCCTGTTATTCCACTGCCAAGAAAGGACAAATCTCGCGTATTGTGCCCCGTCTTGCGGAAGGGACGATGGTTACCACTCCTAGAATGGATACCGACTATCTTTGTACAGAATATGGTCTCGTCAGGATCAAAGGCAAATCCACCCGTGAAAGAGCCTTGGCCATCATCAGCATTGCCCATCCCAAGTTCAGGGACGATCTGTTGCGAGAAGCCGAAAATATGCTTCTCATATAGCTGGTGCCCGATTGAAAAGGGTACTTGAACTATAATATCTGGTGTCCATGCGACGCAAATCAAGAATAAATGCGCCGGGTGCGCTTCATCATTGCTTGCACTCAGTTTAGCGGTTAAACGCTTAAGA
>JAIWDV010000115.1:0-5918 GCA_048632525.1 Bacteroidales bacterium
AAGTGACCGAACCGCATCCTTTGTATTTACTGGTGGTTTCATAAAGAGTGGCATCACACACAGCATGAATATCTTTTGGAAAAATCTTCTGCTTTGCTAATTGTTGAATGCACCTGTTAAAGAAATTTTCTATCTTTCTCGGAGTAATTATAATCGATATACTTGATTATTTTGTTGGGTTGTGATATTTAGTAGATATTTGAAATAGAATTGTTCGATCTTGGCGTTATGAAGTTGGCAAGGAATCTATAAGAGTGCCATCTGTACTCGAAGCCGGAAGCAAAGTCAAGCCATAAGAAGCGTCGAGGAAGCTTGCTATATAATCGGTGTTGAGGGGGAATTGCCACCAACTCCTATGGTGAAGTATTCCTCGTAATAATTATACCATGGAGTGCGTAGACAAAGCGTAAAGTCCGCACAAAGGGTCTTAAGTTCTGTTATGAAGGGAGGAAACCATGCTTATTGCTGAGGATTCGAAACTTTTATCACGATCCGGCGCAAATTATGTCTTTGTGTTTTTTCGATGGATCTATCCATGCATCGGCCTTTGTGTCGTCTTGAGTGTTATCTTCGCGCAAGTGAGCCATGCAAATGAGCAAGTCAACGAGACCGAGGCGATCATCGTGGCCTCCGGTGACACTACCCAGACTTCCACCATCATCTGGGCCCGCAGTTCTGCTTCCGGTCCCATTACCGTCGAACTTTCTTCTGATCCATACTTCAGTGAAATCGTGCTGACCGCTGAGGAAATCGTTACCGACACACTTGTTCCGGTCAAACTGGAAATCACCGGTCTCAGTCCCGCGACGCAATATTATTACCGTGTTACCGATAGTGACTTTCAGACCAGGGACGGCAGGTTCCGCACTGCCACCGATGCAAGCGAATTTGTTGGGCTGCATTTCGGTGCTTCAGGAGACTGGCAGCAGGCACCACCTTTCCCAACCCTTGTCAACATACCGGAACGTGACCTGGAATTCTTTATTAAACTGGGCGATACTATTTATGCTGATCTGGAAACCCCTGCGCTACCCGGCAAAGTGCAAGCCAGAACCCTTGCGGATTTCCGAACCAAGCAAAACGAAAACATATCCGGTCGCTTCGGTTACAACTTTATGAACGATTTATACAGCTCCACATCGATACTGGCCGTAATCGATGATCATGAACTTGTAGACAACTTCGCCGGTGGAGCCTCTCCGGGAGATTCGCCGGACGCCCCCGATGTCCATCCAGAGGAACCGCCGCTGTTCACGGACCCTGTCAGATTCGTCAATGAAACTTTGGCCTATAAAGATGCCATGCAGGCATTTCAGGAATATCATCCCATCAAGGAACTTGTTTGGAGAACCCCCTTTGAACAACGTCTCAACCGCAAACCGAAACTCTATCGTTACCTCAGATACGGTAGTGATGCTGCAGTGTTCATCCTGGATACCAGATCGTTTCGTGATGCTCAGCTTCCCCCGATCGTGGACCCCATTGATCCGGAACAGGTCTTGGAGTTCCTTGTTTCAACTTTTAATCCCAAGAGGACTTTGCTTGGCCGTGCCCAATTCCGCAGGCTCAGAAAGGATCTGCTGGATGCCGAGAGAAGAGAGATTACCTGGAAGTTCATTGTGGTGCCCGAACCGATTCAAAATTTCGGACCGCTTAATGCCGAAGACCGCTTCGAAGGTTATGCTTTTGAACGGACCCGACTCTTGAGTCTTATCAAGAGGCACAAAATCAAAAATGTGGTTTTCCTGTCTGCGGACTTTCACGGAACCATAGTTAATAATCTGGCTTATCAGCGGCTGCTTCCATTTGGTCCAGGTGGGGCACTCATGCCGGTTTCTATTCCCATACCTGCCTTTGAAATTGTCAGCGGTCCAGTTGCCTTTTTTAACGGTCGACTTGGCCCTGATGTGGTCAACCTTGCCGCGGCAGCCGGTCTGATTACGTCGGAGGAACTTGCTTTTTACAACAATCTGCCCGTCGATCCAGACATTGACAGTGAGCCTGACGATAAAGACGACTTTGTTAAGAACTTGGTCAATGCTCAACTAGCCATGCTGCAATACGATCCAATCGGGCTCAACGATAATCTGCCTCAAGCGGAAGGTCTGGTCGATGCGGAACTCCTGGTAGGCGATTATTTTGCGACCCATGACTTTACCTGGACTGAATTCGAGATTGATGCGGAGACCCAGGATTTGCTGGTTACTGTCTGGGGCATTGAGGCATTCAGTGAAGAAGACCTCCAGAGCGATCCCGATTCTGCTATAACTCAGGAGCCCTTCATAATCAGTCAGTTCGTGGTCCATCCTCAGAGTGCAAAGAACATATTCTATGAAGAGTAGAAAAAATCAGCAACGCAAAACTATTTTGATATAAAAACAGGGTATTAATGACGGAACTCAGCATATATACAAAAGACAACGTATTTAGTTCCTTGAATATCAGATGGTTATAAACAGGTTGCGGCAAATGGTAGCTACGCTACTTTTGGGCCTGATTAGTGTTCTCCGCTTGCCAGAAACGGGGAAGAATGATTATGCAATTTCACAGAGAAAAAATCGGTATTGTTTCTTTATTGTGTCCAGTCATCGTGCTGTTCGGCACTTCGGCTCATGCTGGACAGAAAGCTGTCTCCAGGAGCAGTCCCCTGGGACACGGATCCATGGACATGCGTGGCTGGAGACTTTTTCCAGGACAAGTTCTGGCGACGCACAGGTGGATCTCCACAACAAGGCCTTGCGGAAAGAAATCCTGCGTTATTATTATCAGTGAGGAAAACCTCCGTGATCTGCATGAGCGATTGCGAGACAACCGTTATGTGGTGCCGCCTGGAGAAAGGGAGCTGTACCGCCCTTACCAGCCTCGCACGCGAAACATACATTAATCCTTGATCACAATATAACTGCTATTTACAAAAGGAATCGAAAAGCCAAAAAATTTAGGGTATACAAACCATATCTGCAATAGACTTGTTGGGCTTAGAGACCTCGGTAATGGCAAGAAATCTACACTCAAAATTTCTGGCGAGATAGCCTTCAAGGGGGTATCTATCTTTCTGTCTAAAATCCATATTGTTGAAATATACAGTTAGAAAAACTGTTTTTTTGCTAATTTTTGGTCAACAATCATGAAATTTGTGGTGATAGTAGCAAACCATATAATAACTTGATTCCGCAACGCGTTAGCCATCTTGGAGTATAAAATCCTATAATATATGAAAGATATAATTAAGCAAATGGTATGGAAAATATACTTAGAGCTGTTCCTAATGTACGGACGACGGCTTATTAAGTGTCAAGTACGACATATGGGCGCAGTATTTTTTAAGGCGTATGTCAAAACTTTTTCGCTATTTCCAGAAAATAAGCTGAAATATAATTCAGATATAGCATCATCTGTCAGGAGTCGGCTTTTTGAAATGCCTGTTGCCGAAGGCGCTTCACCTGTTGATGATGATCAGGTTAATTCCTTATATGACACAATAAAATCTGAAGAATGGATCAAAAAAACCTTGTCCAACTACTACTTGTTAGAAGCTTTTTACTATTCCTATGGAACCTCGTCAGACCTGCTGAAAGAGAAAGCAGACCATGCATTAGCAAAAGCAAAGGTTTACGTAGATTCTGCACTACCTATTTCTTACGATGATGTCGGGCGTATAAAAAAAACCATAAAATCAGACATCAAGCTCTTAAAAAAAGAAATGCGGAAGCTTAACTCTGAACGAGTTGAGACTGAAAAACTAAAGCTCATAGAGCCTGTTGTCATATCATCTTCTCATGTGATATTTCTGGCATCACTATTTTCAACATTGTTTTTAATTAGTGGATTCGCCTATAACAAAATATTCTTTAGCCACTTCGGAATAAATGTGGGTGACTTTTTTGGAGTCTCTGATTACATGGCTAGTAGTGTAGATATACTTACAGCCACAATTATTTCTTCTATTCTCGGTGTTGCTTTCTTTTTCTGGGGCTTGAGTATCGCAGTATCGGAAGATCTTCATGCTGAACAATTTGAAACCGAGAGAAAAGGTGAAGATTATGTAATACCTGTTATCGTTATCAGTTCAGCTATCGCTTTGGTTGTTTACTCATACCAAACAGGTGAACTTCATAGCCTCTTCTTATACCCACTAATATTTTTTGTTGCACTGCATGTTTTTTTCCGACTTCCAATTTGGAAATACATAGAGAACAAAGCTGCTGTTGGGGCTATTTTAATATCAATATTGTACTTTTCTCTACATTTAGGCTTTGAGATAAAAGAAAATATAGAGGATATTGAAAGTGGTGATTATGATAGTCCATATGTAATAGACTTTAAGAAAGAGTACGAAAAATACTCGAATCATACTTTTGTTTCTAGTAATTCTAACTATCTCTTCTTATGGAACAGTGATGACAATAAAATTATCATAATTCCAAAAAGTGGAGTAGATAGCTTTGTCGTCAAATAAATGGCTAACAAAAACATCATGCGGGACAGTTACTCGCTATCAATTCCGGCTAAAACGCTCGCAATTGCCCCATATGTGAGGCGTTAACTGGCTGGTAACCTAAAAGGAAAAGAGATGAAGTTTTTTCGAGTGATTTGGGAGTTCCTAAACAGTAAAGTTGGGCTTTTATTGCTTGGCTTCTCTTTAACAACAGTGCTTGGGGGCCTTCTTGCAGACTGGATGCACCAGCGCTCGTGGGAGCGTCAAAGCGCCATCGAACATCGCCGCCAAGTTTTTGAATGGGAGCGCAGTCGTAAGTTTGAATTGTTGAGACTAAAGCTAAATGAAGGACAACAATCGTTGGAGGAAATTTCTGACCTTATTAACCTAAGATTTTTTCGCCTCCATAAGGTGTTCGAAAATGCTTTAACCGGCAATTTTGCCGATGCAAAAACTAACTGGCGTGAATATATGAATGTAGTCGAGCGATGGAACGTTAAACTGATCATATATCAAAATAAGCTTGAGCGGCTCGTTAACCGCAATATCGCAACACAATTTAACAACTACGAAACAGACAATCCAAACCTCACAAATCCCACAAGCCTACACGGATACTTTTTCATCAGTCACGTAAAGGTTAAATCTTTGTTGGAGTGTGCCAAGAAACCATCTTGCTCTATCACAAAGGATATGGAGCGGGATGCTAACAAATCATTGCGCAATCTTGACATTTTTTCCGATGCTTTCGTAGATCGTGTGTCTCAGCTATTTCTCGATCGAACTTTTGAACTGGAGGAATTTAAAAGCATCGTGCCAGCTAACAAAGCAAATGAGGCTGATGTGAAGAAGCCGGGAGGTTTACCGTAAAGGTCTTGTAGGCTCGGGATGCTTTTGGCACGCAACTTATTTGCGAACGTTACAGATATCTGCTATATATCTTTGATTCTACTGACTACAAGAATATTTTGATAGGTTTCTGATATCTTTAGGTTCGAAATGCAAATCCGCGATCACTTTCACAAATGAGAACCGAGGTAAGGGTCAGATTTATAGGCTTCCTGCCCGCCTTGACATGACAAGGTGTTTCATCTCTTGTTTAGAACCATTTTAAACCAAGATTCTTGACTTAGGCATGAAAAGTCTTTATGAATTGCTGGGTGAAAAGTGCCTAAAGTGAGCTAAAGTGCCTAAAGTTATGGTACGCCTTTGGCGTGTTATAGATTTTTAGGGCTTGGTTATAAGTTCAGATAGAAACAAAGTGAGCAAAGTTGTATAGTGAAAAAAAATAAAATTGGCAGCGCCGAAGGCGCATTCCTCAACTTTAGGCACTTTAATATACTTTAGCTCACTTTAGGCACTTTAAATGTCCGCACCGAAGGTAAGCTAAGTTCAATTAGCGGCTTCGTATTTGCGAAGCCGTAATAAATTTATGGAATAAAATGAAACAGAAAATCAAAAACATGATTTATAATGCGTC
>JAIWDV010000116.1:0-5911 GCA_048632525.1 Bacteroidales bacterium
ATTCAGGCCGTCGATTGCGGACTGCGCTTCAGTTTCATCGGACATTTCCACAAATCCGAATCCTTTTGATCTGCCACTATACATGTCCGAAATAATTTTAGCAGATTCGACCTGCCCAAACTCTTCAAAGGCCTTTTTCAAATCCTCTTCGCTTAGGTCGTAAGATAAATTACCCGCATAGATATTCATTCTGATCTCCTTCTTAATCTAAAATGTATTGCCGTGTTTCTAAATCTGTAATTACAGACTTCCAATTGGAGTTAAACAAACTCAATAATGGGAAGGTACATGCTGACCGTCAAAAGGCGAATAGCTTGGTAGGCCGATGCAAAAGCAAGGTGGCTGAAAGTTTCCAGCACCTTTTTCAAGGAAGGAGCTTCAAACCATTGAAGGAGGCGGAAGAACCTAACTGAATGGATTTGACATCATAATCATGTGTACCTAATTCCGGACTCCATTTGTTTTAATGGAATGATGACCTAATTGTGGCTATCAACCACACTCATCACCCTTATGAAATAAGTAAGATAATAAGCACTATTTTCATTGCTTTTATTATAACTCATTAGAAACATTAGTCAAGTCCTTTATCGCTTTTTCTGATCTATCTTCTTTTGCATGCGCTTTTAATGTCTGCCCCGTGAGTAGGGAAAGTGTAGAGCTTCACGAAATCAGTCTTGGTTTATATTTCTGGGGGCTGTCTATGATAGGCCGGTCAACTCTTTTGGCCACCTGTTTGAGCATGCCCCCGAAGAGTAGGTCATGGAAAGGCAATAGTGCATACCAATAAAGCATTCCATAGAGTCCCCTGGGTCTGAATCTTGTGCAGAGCCGGAGTTCTGTCCCGGATCCCAACGAGGCAATATTAAACTCTAAAATCGCCTCTCCAGGCAGTTTCATCTCGGCTACCAGTATCAAACGCTTAGGCGGATACACCTCCAGAACTCGCCAAAAATCAAGTGCGTCGCCCACCAACACATGTTCAGGATGGCGGCGGCCACGCCTCAATCCCACACCGCCAACGAGATTGTCCATCCAGCCCCGCAGCTGCCAGAGAAAGTCCCCATAATACCACCCGTTCTGGCCGCCGATCCGACTTATAATCGGCCAGACTTCATCAGGCGAGGCTGCTAAACCTACCTTGAACCCGCCTTGCAGGAGAGTACCGCCAGCGTAAGGTGCGTCTCCGGCGTGGACCCACTCCGGGGGTTTCAGTTCACCGGCGTCCGTCCAGCGGGTCTCGACTAATTGCAGTGATTCTTTCTGAATAGCCCTTCTGATGGCATCCCGGCACGTCATCAATTCTTGGGGAATTATCCTGGTGATGCGGTCATCCATGACCGCCACCTGGCTTGCAACGCCCTCTAATAGCGGTTCGGCAATGCTTGGTGGTACAGGCAGGAGAAGTTTGGCCAAAGAGATGGCCAATTTGCGGCCTAAAGTGGAGGCGGGAAGAAAGCGGGGAGTGATGAATATTGGCTTACGCAAGCCAGCCTCCTCGGCGTAAAGTTCGAAAAGCCTCCGATTGGTGATGATGTCCGGACCGCCAATGTCAAAGGTCTGGCCGATCGTCTCGTCCTTCTCTAAGCAGCCGACAAGGTAGTTAAGGACGTTACGGATGCAGATCGGTTGGACCTTGGTGTCCATCACTTTGGCAGGGATCAAAATAATGAGCAAACGCTCTGCCAGATACCGGAGTATCTCAAAGGAGGCACTGCCCGAACCCAGGATATGGGCCGAACGTAATAAGGTAACTGGCACCGGTCCAGACTGGAGTATCTTGCCGACCTCGGCCCTGCTTTTCAGATGAGGACTCAAATCGGGCGACTCACCGCCAAGTCCACCCAGATAGATGACTCGCTCCAACTTCATCTTTGCGATCGCACTGACAAAATTATGGGCCGCCCGGCGGTCGGCCAAGGCAAATTCTCGTTGATCTGGGTTCATGGAGTGGACAAGATAGTAGGCCGCGAAACAGCCTTGAACCGCCTTGCTCAGCGAGGCAGGGTCCTGAAGGTCAGCCTGGACAAGTTCCAGAGAGGGATGATCTGACCATGTCCTGCCGCGCAATTTGTCAAGAGAGCGGGCCATGGCCCGGACCCGATAACCAGCTGCCAGCAGCCTTGGGACCAAGCGCCCGCCCACGTACCCGGTGGCGCCTGTTACCAGAACGGGTTGAGTTCTCATCAATACAGCCTCTAATCCTTTGCCCGGATAAAAGGAATAGGCAGACTTTACAAGTGAAGGAAGTAGCAGTAAATTGCTTTATCAAGATAGAGTGTAAAAGAGATGTGGCTTTAAGTCAAATCTGGGTCCCAACATTTCCTGCCGAACTCCAGCAGCTCCTATGTCCACATTGCTTGCCAAAGCTTATTGTCGCTATCAATTTGATTCTATTATAGAATTCTTTTAGTAACAAAAACTTTTCCGGCCTTCTAATTTTCCGCAATCATAGCAGCAAATCTTGACTCCGGCGAGATTCTTGGTTCCTATCAGTTACATGTAATCAGGTCTAAGTGCATGTATGTTGGAGGTATCAGTACTTATGAAAGCCAAATTTTTGGACTGATAGTTCAAATTTCAGGCCGATGGTGTTGGGAATCTATCTTTTCATTTTTTTTAAAGAAAATTAATAGCAGCTTCAAGCTGTGTATCTTTTCCTTGTAACAATTCATTCCGATCAAGAGTTACCTCAATATCTGGTATTACCCCATGCCCTTCAAGATTATGAAATCATGAATCCTGGTCGAAGCTGTGGTTCCGCAGCTGTAAGAAACCATGATGCGGCTCTGTGTCTGGTCAAATTAGATAGGAAGGTTGTTCTGATTTAGTGAGCTGTCCCAGTGAATTGGGTTTGTCGAGTCTGACCTGAGTTCACTTATACGAGACCGGTTAGACTGCAAACCATGCCAGTAAGAAAAGCATAAGAAAGCCGATTGTGAATGCCATAGAGATGGCTATCACGTCTATCTTGTCTCTATCTTGCATAGGCTCCAGGTCCTCTATTTATTTCATACACCAATCGCACAGAAGGCGTATTAAGCAAACTTTATGCCATCTTGCCTTCAATGTAATCTAGATGTAAATTCAATTGGTTAAACTTTCTTCTGTCAAACGAATTTAGACGGTTGAAGGAATGTGGGGGTTGAGAATTTGGCAGTTTGTCATCGAATTGACATGTTTCCGTCGTGGGCAATCTGAGCAGGTAGGAGCCAACCGAAATTGGCAATATCACAACTTTTTGATGGGCTTCAAGAGTTCGTGTAAATAGTAGAAAGCACAAGGCTGCATTTGCTTTGTTAGGCGCCAAGAAAATGTAAAAACAACAATATCGTTTTGATTCACTTCTCGATTCAATATATTTCATAAAGCCCCATGTATGCCGGTGTTTTCTTTCAATTGCCCAGTCATGCCACTTTCTTTTCTCCAATAAGCGGAAATCTCCAGATCGAAATGGCTCACTTTTAAAAGACCGTTGACAATTCATACCTGTTTTTTAATTCTCTGGCTTTTTTTGGGTCATAATTAATATCCTTTCTTGATTTATCATAAATTAAAATCGGAAAAGAATAGTCCCACTCACTGATCAATAAACATCCACTAATATCGGTGATCATGTAAATACCATTATGGTTATCAACTTCATTGAACCAGGTTGTATTTTGATCGGTGAAATCGATATCAATTGTCTCCAGCCTTCCTTTTTGTGAGTTTGCTATGGTGATTTGCATGATTTGATTTATCTACTTTCTGTAATTTTTATTCAACCAATGGTGTCGGACAACTCCGTGAGTTTAATGTTCCCATTTCTTTTATTTCTTAGACTTCTTTCTGAACCCTGCGAATACGATTAAGCCAGAACCAAGGAGAAACATAGTGGTGGGTCCTGGGGCTGGTTCGTATTCGACTATATATCCATCAGGAGAGCTGCTCCTATCGTTCCATCTGTGTTGAAAAAAGGACTCCAAATGTGCCTCATCTCCCCCAGAATTGTTAGGCTCTCCGTAAAGCCAGCTGGTGAAACCCCAAGCTTCGCCCGTCACCCATTTCCAACCGCCATCTGGTTCGCTATAGTTTGGGTCGTTAACGTCTTGGAAGGCACCTATCCACTTCGACCCAGGGTTAAGGATTGCACTAACCCAATCATTTTCTTCAAAGGTCGTCAGTGTTGCCAGGTACCCTGACAGTCCTGAATAAGAGGAGTTGTTGGATTGTTCGTTAGCTTCAGGCCACCAAATAGTGCCACTCTCTACAACTTTATAATAATGTCCGTTGTTGGGATTTAGGATAGGGATTGCACCAACTGCTTGACTGAAGGCCAAAGTTGAGATGATTGCCAATATGAGTTCTTTCATCACGACTTTCATATTCCACATCTTCAGTCTATGCCTCACCTTTAGTCCTCCTATGTTCTTCAAAATCCATGCCAGCGGAAAACATCAAATTGTGGATTGTTAGTTGTTTCTAATCCGCAGAAAAAAGCTGAATAAAAACCTTATGTTGCGTGATATTGGAATAGCTATATATTTTCTCTAGATATTTTAGGGTTTTTGAGCTTTTTGCTTGAATTACGGTGCAAACTTTATAAGTGCAATTTATGCGCAGTCGGTTACGATTTCTGCTCACAAGATGATGCCTGATTGTTTTTCATCAAGATGATTCGCGTACCAGAATGACATCTAGTCCGTCACTTTGCCTCAGTTGAAAGGTGAGACCTTAATTTGGGGAAGGAAAATTGATGTTCAATATATTGTACCTACACGAGGAGCTCAAAATTCTACCTGTCTACATTGCTCTTTCCGCGCTCAAGATATATCGTGCCGCGAAGAAGAAGTCTGTGCCAGCAGCTAAGGTGGTGTAAAGGATACACCTCAATTTCTCTCTAAATTTGGTAAGCTAAATCGGAAAGATTAAGCACAAGGAATGTCAATCAAGTTTCTATTAATGTATTGCATTCTTGGAAAGGCAGATGTGGGGGTGAAGTGGGTATCTTTAATGTCCAGAATAAGCGATTTAGAATGCCGGGCTTTATTAGTAACCTCACCATATTTTGCGGCGATTCCAATCAGTGACTAAGGCAGATATCTTGATAATACATCAAATATCAACGGGTTACAGATATCTTAAATCCTTTGGGGATTGGAGTAAAGATTTCTTATACGATACTGAGTATTTTTGACATGGCCAGGGCGATAGGTTCATAGCAGCATGTTTGACTTTTTGGTGCCGTGCCGCTTAACAGATCTTGTACAAGATATTGTGGTGGGTCAGTTTGATTCGAATGCCTTTACTAGAGCATGCACTATTGAGGTATCCGTTTGATATCAAAGGTTTTATCTGATTTATGATACAGATATACCCATCCCAATATTGGGAGCATAAACCTAAAAACACAGCTTTTTATAACTCTTTTTGATTTTGCAAGAGATAGTTTCGGGTGAAATCTTACTGAATTTATGTGGTCCAGATGTCGGTTGGCACCACATCCAAGCCCACTTTCAGCCTGATAACAGCGATCGCAGTATCTGCAACAGGGTGTTGATCAGTACCCAATTCAGACCTCCAATTTCACGGCGGTCAGCCAAGCGGTGCAACGCAGCAGTCAGCTTGCATTGGATACAAGTTTAGTCTTGCTGACTGATAAATAATGTTATATTTTCATTATTTGTAGCAGAACTAATACTGTAACCTGTAACCACAATCTTATTATCTTTTTGGATAGCAACTGAATATGCTTCTCCTTCCAGATCCGTTGTTACCCTTTGATTTACACCGAGATTACCAAAATCAAAATCCATCTCACCATTCTGTAAATATCTTGCCATAGATAATCCTTTAAATGAAGCAAGGGATTCCTTTCCATAACCAACCACAACAATTTTACCATCATGCTGCAGTGCCATCGATTTTG
>JAIWDV010000117.1:0-5865 GCA_048632525.1 Bacteroidales bacterium
CAGTGACACCATTACAAAACCTACTCAAAAGATGCGAGAATTTATGTGCGGAGCCGAAGTCGGAGATGAGCAACAACGCGAAGACCCGACTGTGAATATGCTGGTTGATATGGTCTGCGAGCTCTTGGATAAGGAAGACGCCATTTTTGTCCCCTCGGGCACTATGTGTAATCAGATTTCTTTTCGGGTCTATTGCCGGCCTGGCGACGAAATTATTATGGACCATACGGCACATACCCGGCACTACGAAGCGGGTGGTCCGGCTGCCCTCAGTGGGGCTACAATGTACCCTATCGAGGGAAGGCGCGGCATTTTTACCGGGAGTCAAGTTGAGGCTGCCATTCGCCCGGCGGAAAATCATTTTCCCCGCTCACGAGTGGTCTTAATTGAACAGACGTCAAATATGGGCGGAGGTAGCATATGGCCCCTTGAAACGATTGAAGAAGTTTGCAGTCTTGCCAATAAGCATGGGTTGGCCAGACACATGGACGGAGCGCGTCTTCTGAATGCCGTTGTTGCCACACGCATTTCTGCTGAAACCTATGCTGCAAACTTTGACTCGCTCTGGATTGATTTCAGTAAAGGGTTGGGGGCGCCTGTCGGCGCTGTTTTGGCCGGTTCAAAGGATTTCATAAAAGAGGCGTGGCGTTGGAAACAACAATTCGGTGGAGCCATGCGACAAGCGGGCATAATAGCGGCAGGAGCGGTTTATGCCCTCAAACATCATGTTGAACGCCTGGCCGAGGACCATGAGAATGCACAGATTCTGGCCCAGGGCCTGGCCGAGATTGACGGCATTACAGTTGAACCCGTGGAGACAAACCTGGTCTTTTTCGATGTTGCCGGGCTCGGTATCACTGGGAGCGCTTTTAACGAATCATTGATACCACACGGGATCCGTTTCTCAATAATAGGTGAGTTCGTTGTACGTGGCGTCACACATTTAGACGTTTCGCGTGCCCAAATCGAAGAGGCTCTGGATTGTATTCGAAAAGTGGTTGAGAAAATCGCGGCACCGAACCCTGGTAAAGTGTGATTAACGTCCGCGGGATTTTGGCCGGCGTGGGTTTGCAACGTCACCATCTTTTTCCTTCACATCCGAAATGGTCTTCATTCTGTGCCTAAACCCATTGGAAAATTCTTTCATCCTCTCTACACATTTATTGGGATCTCGACCGTGTAGACGATATTCTTCGAAATTATCAAGCCAGCTTGACCCGGCCCTGGGGCAAGACTGGAGAAATTCCATAAATTCCACAAATCTATCTAAGGTAGACGGGCTGACAGCATGCTCCATCTTGCAGGCTTCTTCGTCTGCTTTTCTGGGATTGATATTTAAGATAGTGGTCAAAAAACTGAGCAGGACTTTATGCCTTCGATTTATTTCTTTGCCAACACGATGCCCCTTTCTTGTCAACTCAATATACTCATATTTTTGATAGTCGACGAATCCTCTATCGCCAAGGGTATTGAGCATGCTGGTTACCGTTGGCATCTTTACGTTTAGCCTTTTGGCAATATCCTTGACCCGGATCGCTCTTTTTTCCCTCCCCAGATTATAAATAGCCTCCAAATAATCCTCCATGGCTGGAGTGAGGGGCTTCTGAGGGGTACTATTTACTTGTTTATTTTTCAAACAAAACCTTTCCTGTATGTTCTAACTATGTTTTATTGTCCTAATTATAGCCTGAAAAAATTGAATGTCAAGATTTTTTCTATCTTCTCCCTGTTTTATTGTCACATTTCGATCAAGTGTTGACGCCTGCGATTCTCATACGTGTACTCCAACAAATCTTCGGTTATGGCCTACCATTACAAAACTCACAATTGACTTCTGATACAGCCTGACAGTCTCTTTGCCGCCTCAACCAGTTGTTCTTTTGATGGGTATGAAAAATTGATTCTCATATGATTTGTAGCTGGATTATCAGCATAGAATGCAGCGCCCGGAATAAAAGCGACTTTGAATTTTATTGCTTCATGGAACAGGTTCAAGGTATCTATTTTCTCTGGAACGGACACCCACAAGAAAAGCCCACCCTCCGGTTTTGTCCAGGTGACCCCCGCTTCACCCGGGAAATTAGTTTCCATGGTTTCCAGAAACGCTTCAAGTTTTTCCCGATAGTAGGACCTGCAGTTTTCAATATGAGCTTCCCAATCCATTTCCTTTAGAAACGCCGTACACATGTCCTGATTATACTTTGGCGTGTTTAGAACATTTCCTTCCTTTATATTTGTCATCTTTTCAATCACGTCTTTCGGGCCGATGTTAAACCCGACTCGCATTCCAGGGCAGAATAGCTTTGAAAAAGTATACACCCCAATGACATTGCCGCCATCCCGTGCTTGATCGAGGCTGAAAACAGATGGAATTGTCGTCCCGTAATACCTTAAAACGCGGTACGGACTATCTTCTACGATCGGAATATCATATTCATAACTCAGATCTAAGAGCTCTTCCCTTTTCTTTAGACTCATTGTTATTCCGGTAGGATTTTGAAAATCCGGCACCACATAAATGAATTTCGGGGTGAAGTTTTTATTTCTTAGATCCTCAATCTTTTGACGAAAACCATCGACATCTGAACCATCTTCTCTAATATCGACACCGGTAAATTTCGGACGTTCCATTTGAAAAGCAACAATGGCACCCGCAAACGTGGGCCGATCAACCAAAACTACATCATCCGGATTGAGGAAAAGACGCCCCGTTAAATCCAGTCCCTGCTGGCCGGATGAAGTAATGACAATATTATCTTTTGAAATCTTGATGCCATCTCGTGCAAGAAACTCAATAATCGCTTCAATCAGACTGGTTTCACCAGCGGTGGCACTATATTGCATAATCCTTTCAATATCCTCATTTAACCGGCTCTGTGAGGCGAGCCGCATTTCATTTTTTAAGAATATTTCAGGAGATGGCAAACCGCCAGCCAGAGAGATGATTCCTGGATCATTGAGTAACGCGAAAAGTTTACCAATGGAATAACCGCCATAGTCCCTAATGTCATCCGCGAACTGGGAATGCCAATCTCGCTTCATAAGCTGCTCCCTTAAGATAATTGTTATATAACTTAAACTGTCAGATTTAAGTTAAAATAATGTGTTCTTAAAAGTCAAGGAGAAACGGTTCTAACGTGCAGGAACCATTCAAAAAAGCCCAAGCATGTGAGCGATGAAATAGAGTACCTTGTTATGGTAGGTAGGGAGCCTAACCGGAAATTGGCTTTTCGTTTTTTTCCGAAGGATATAATAATTGGGATAAAATAAAGGGTTTCTGCTTCAAGATTCCCAAATTAATCATTACTTTTTGGCAGATCAAGATTTTTAAGGTTCCTTTCCACAAGATTAACCCTGTAGGAAGTCAACTCTATTGAATACTTTATTTGGCAGTCATAACTATTTTGCATTTAGGAGGTTCAGGCTGGGTTAACCCTAACGTTGCATAAAATTTGAATTCAAAACGGTATAGATTGGGTCAGCAAGGGACGATTGACCATTTTCAAGGACAAAAGCGTATTGAACATACGGTGAGGTCTTGAAAATGGTCAATCGTTTCTTGATGGCCTGATATAGAGCGAGCGAAGCGCTTTTGGACCAAATATTTCTGCAACGTTAGGGTTAAGTCTCCCACCAGCAGCTACACCACTCGTTAACCCTAAACCAGTCCTCTCTCCGTTCATTTGTTGATCTTCGCTCTTCCCACTTCCTCCTCTCGGCCGCTCCGTTCGCGAAGTAGCGAAAGTTATCCTTTCTGCTGTAAAATTCTCTACGTCTGTCTGTGCCAAAGCGACGATCAACATCAGAGCGATTCTCATCTGTCATGTCCCGACCTCCTTATTTGGTTCCTATCTACTTTAAAAATTTTCCGATTTTTGAGTCCTGCAAGTACACACTGGACCACTTGCTCACCCTCACCCAACCAGCCCTGCGTTCGCCCTGCGACCGGCCCTTTTGGTCGCGCCGCCTCTCGACCCCTCGGTAGGTTAGACGGGAAAGATGGTATGGTCTGCGTCTATCTTTTAGCGAGCGCCTGTCAATACGGTAGAGATTCCGGGCTAACATTTCCCTACCTCCCTACCTCCTTGTGTTATAAGTTAGGGGCTTCGCCCCAATTGGAATGTTAGAATGTTGGAATAATGGGAATTATTGCATAGGGCAAAGAGAAAAACCCCCATGCCCTATTCGCCATGCTCTTAGCGCATTTCCATTCCATGTGGCTAACAAAAGAAATGGGCCACCAAAAGAACTATAATTTCAATAAGTTGTAGAAATTCCGATACATTTGTCTTCAATTTCTTACGCTATGAGGATTGGTTAGAGATAATCGATTGAATATCTCCTGACACACAATACTCTGTCAGGAGATAGGCTTGCAGAATTTGAGGGGTGTCTCCATGGGGAAACCTGCTAATTTAAGGTTTAATAGGTGATTTCGTCTAGACTCTATGCGTTGGGTTTAGGGTATGGTAAATATGTGTGAGAAAGCAACCCTGGATTATTCCTGGGAAAATATGGGGCTAAAACCAGGGTTATTGGAGTGATAAAAGGTAGGATCTGAGGTTAGCCTTTGTGTTCTTTATGCCGATTTTCTTTCGGATATTATCTCTATGAAACTCAACTGTCTTTGTGGATAAATACAGCATTTCACTGATCTCCTTAGTAGCCATACCATGCTTAACTAGATTTGCTATTTGAATTTCAGAAGGGGTAAGATTCATAAACTTGGCAGACAAACTCCGGGAAAATGGCAAAACAACTTCTTTGAGATTTGATTCCAGAATGCTCAAGTAAGCCTTTTGCCTCTCAGTCAATCGGGTTCTCTGGGTTTTTTTCAGATAGGGTTCGACAAGCTCCCTCACGTTAGCCACCATATTCTCTTCGAGCTCTGTTTTATCTTTTTCCCTCCTTTTCAAAAGGACTTTCAATGCGGCATTTGCCTCCACGAGGTTCTTTGCTTTCATCTTCAATGCCTTCTCACTTTTTTTTAAGCCCCGTTCAGCCACTTTCCGTTCTCTCACTTCTTTCTCTAGCAGCTCGTTTGCCTTCAGCAATTCCTCTGTACGTTCCCGCACTCGCATTTCAAGCTCCTCACGAGCTCTTTTAAGCGCTTCCTCCGCCCGTTTGCGGTCCGTCACATCGCGAGTAACCCCCAGAAGAGCAACTGCGGCACCGTCCTCATAGATCGTTGTCCAATTAACTTCTTGAGTTATCTTCTCTCCGTCTGCTGTCTCTCTCTCCATCTCAGTCTGGGGCACTTTCTCTCCGTTCATGACTTTTTGGAAACTGCTTTGGGCAAATTCGTGATATTTCGGATCAATTAATTCCAAGACATGCCGGCCTATGAATGTCTTTGTTGGTATCCCCATTCTTTTCTCGATGGCTTTATTCACAAAGACAAAGTGTCCCGCCTTATCTACAATGAATATCGCATCGTTAAAGTGATTCAAAAGAGGAGCGTAATCTTTAGCAAGCTTTTGGGCTGCCTTTTGTGTTTCACGACTGGATACCTCCGTTCGCAAAAACTGGTCTATGGATACCTCTAGGAATTCGGTTTCTTCGTTCATCTTTGACCCCCTTTTAAGATTTCAGACAGAGGAACTTATTATATGGATTATTCAAAGGATCGCAAAATCAGATGGAGAATCAGATTCGATTCTGGAAATGGAGAACCGCTTCAGATCAGATGGAATAGGAAAATCAGAAATAATTATGCGTTTATACCCAAATTAATGTGTTTTAGTCAATCAAATTGAAGATTCCGACAGGTTGTGATTGATTGAGAGTATTCATCACATGAGAAAACCTGTGATATCAAGTGAATTCAGCCCTAAGTTTGGTGGAGTTCTGACTACAGATTGCCAC
>JAIWDV010000118.1:0-5881 GCA_048632525.1 Bacteroidales bacterium
CCGGTCAGTGCTATTTTGGGGCATCTGACGCCAGACAGGATCAGAGGCGAATTTACACTGGTGGTAGCGGGCAGCGAAGAGGAAAAGGCTGATGCCACTGAGCCCCAGGTGGTGAAGAGAATAGAAGAAATGCTGAAAGAAAAGATGAGCGTAAAGGATATTTCCGGCGTACTTTCCAGTGAAGAAGGGCTAACGTACCGGCAAATCTATAGAAAATGTCTTGATAGGAAAAAGGCCCTGGGTGTTTGATTCGGATGGAGTTGTGTAAGAAAATCAAGATAATGAACGACTTAGGCTTGCATGCAAGGGCTGCTGCCAGAATAGTGGAGTTGGGCAAGCAGTATAAGTCGCAGCTTTTTTTGAAGAGGGGTGAGCGGGAAGCGGATGGCTCAAGTATCCTCTCGATACTCACGCTTTCATGTCCAAAAGGCACCGAGATAGAGGCCAGGATTGTGGGGGAGGATTCGGAGGCCTTTATGGAAAACCTCGGCCAGCTCCTGGAACAGAGATTTGGGGAAAGCAGATGACTGAATCTGATATTGGCGTCCGAAAAGCGTTGCGGGGTGTTGCAGTCTCTCCCGGAATCGTTATTGGTAAGGCACGGTTGGTTGACAGGTCAAAGGTCAAGATCTTCTACCAATACCTCATTGGCGATGACCAGCTAAACAGGGAAGTTGAGAGGTTTGAGGAGGCCGCTCGCACAACAGAAGATCAGCTTAACGCCATCAAAAATGGCATGCCTGAGCAGCTGAAAGGACACTCCTTTATTTTGGATAGCCATTTGATGATCCTGAAAGACAGCATGCTTCATGATGCTACTATTCAGAGGATATCAAAGGAGAAGATTAACGCAGAATGGGCACTGAAGCAATCACTTGAAGAGATAAGGTGGGCATTTAATCAGGTCGATGATGAATATATCAGCAATCGGGTAAACGATGTGGAGAATGTGGTAGAAAGGATTCTCAGAAATCTTTCTGGAGACGAGCAGCAAAGTCTGTCCCACATTAATGAGCGCGTTATTATTGTGGCCCACGAGTTATCTGCAGGTGATACCAGCGAGTTAAATCCCAGTAAGGTCATGGGCTTTATCACTGATGCGGGAGGCAGAACTTCACATGCGGCAATTATAGCACAGGCCCTTCAAATTCCGGTGGTTGTGGGTCTTGAATCGGCGACCAGGCTGGTGGGGGAAGGGGACCTTTTGATCGTTGATGGGAATAGCGGCGAGGTAATTATTAACCCGGATGATGAAGTTATCATTGAGTATCAGGAAAAACATCTTCGGCATGAAAAATACAAATCGAGTATTGCAAGGGTAAGCCATCTTCCGGCGATCACACTTGATGGACACCCAATCGCCGTTAAGGCAAACATGGAATTTCTGGAAGAGGTGACCGCAGCAAGGGAACATGGCAGTGAAGGTATTGGCCTTTACAGGACGGAATTTCTCTACCTGAAAAGCAAAGAGCTCCCAAGTGAGGAAGAACTGTTTCACGATTACAGGGAGGTGGCCGAAATAATTGCGCCGGAGCCTGTCACCATAAGAACCCTGGATCTGGGCGCGGATAAATTTGCATCAGGGGATGAGATTGACAGAGAGGCGAACCCTGCATTGGGTCTTAGAGCCATTCGGTTTTGCCTTAAAGAGCCGGAAATATTCAAAAGACAACTTCGCGCCATTTTGAGAGCAAGCTTCTACGGCAGGGTTCAGCTAATGTTCCCGATGATATCCGGGTTGCAGGAGCTTCTGGATGCCAAAGAGATTATGGGCCAGGTGAAGGACGAGCTGAATCGCGAAAACATCGAATATGACCGTGCCATAAAAGTGGGCATTATGATCGAGATACCATCGGCAGTTACTATGGCCGAGATCCTGGCCCAACATGTGGATTTCTTCAGCATTGGAACCAATGATCTTATTCAATATGCCCTTGCCATTGACAGGGTCAACGAGCATGTGGCTTATATGTACCAGCCCTTTCATCCGGCTCTTATTCGAATGATTCAGCAGGTGGTCAATGCAGCGAGGGATGCAGGAATCAGCGTCTCAGTGTGCGGTGAAATGGCTGGAGACCCGTTTTGTGTGTGTATTCTGCTTAGTTTGGGCATTAACGAACTCAGCATGAATGCGAGGGCCATTCCCATTATCAAAAAGATCATTCGAACCATCTCTATTGAAGAGGTGCGCGCTGATTTTGAAAATGTAATGAGACTGAGTACGGCTAAGGAGGTCCAGGCACATGTCTCTAACAGGATGAAGAGCCTGGTGCCAGAGCTGGCGGAAAAAGGGTACTTGGAAGGCTGGGACTACCTGTAGGTGTTTAAAATCGTAATTCAAGATCAACGAAGGCGAAATCTACATGGGTATTAAGCTTGTATGCCAGAATAAAAAGGCAAGATATGATTATTTTATTGATGAGGTTTTGGAGGCTGGACTCGTTCTTTTGGGACCAGAGGTAAAATCTCTCAGAGAAGGCCGGGCCAGCCTGGTGGACAGTTATGCCAGGGTAAAGAAGGGAGAAGTTTTTCTTTATAACATGCATATCACACCCTATCCCTATGCCCACCATTTACGGTTAGACCCTGTAAGGACCAGGAAGCTTTTACTAAACAAAAGGGAAATAAGGCGTTTAATTGGAAAAACCGTGGAAAAAGGGTACACACTGATTCCAACAAAGGTATATTTTACCAAAGGCCGGGCCAAGATAGAGATTGCTTTGGCCAAAGGGAAGCGGAAATACGATAAAAGACAGGCTTTGAAGGAAAAAGAATTGAAGAGGGACATGGAGGAGGCAAAAAACTGGGATAGAAATTGACAAAACGTCAAAAAATGGTTATATTTATCGTTAAGAAAGGGGGCGAACCGGATTCGACGGGGATAATTGAAGCTTAGGTCGCATACCGAGGTTCCATCTGCTCGTAAAACAGGTGGGGTACATGTAAACGCAGACGATTATGCGTATGCCCTAGCCGCATAGAAGGCTAGCGTTCTATCGGTCTTAGCCTGCGGGACCGAATAGGGCGTCGACTTGCAGGCTAGCTGATCCGCCTAACCTGTGGGACGGTGAAGCGAAAAATAATACAGGTTAGTCCCTCGGCACGCCTGCCCGGTTGCAAACCTTGGGGCGAAAATTTTATACCGGGCTAAGTATGTAGAAGCCTGAGTGGAATATTTTCGGACGGGGGTTCGACTCCCCCCGCCTCCACCAATTTACCTTTCCAGTTTTAATGCGTCACTTTTCCAAATCCTGGCTTGGATGTTATCCGAAGCTCTTGTCAGACCGCTTTTTTTCTTCAGTGCTTTTCTGAAAACCTGATTCAAATCAGAATAAGCTCACTGATAACAAGCTTGACAAATTGTGCCAAAAAGTACAAAAACTCCTATGTGGGTAATCAACAGAATGATAATCCTTACACCGGAGGTCAACCATGATTATTTCCTTGGTCAATCAAAAGGGTGGAACCGGAAAAACAACAATCGCCCTTAACCTGGCATATTGTATTGCGGAAAAGGGATATAAAACCTTGCTAATTGATGCCGACCCGCAAGGAAGCAGTCTTCAGTGGCAGGCCATTTCTAATAATAACGCCTTTACTGTTGTCCGGCACCCAAAAGCAAACTTCCACAAAAATATTGAGAAGGTCACCGGGTTGTACAAGATGGTAGTTATTGACGCACCGCCGGGAACAGGCAGCATCAGCAAGTCAATCCTTTTGTGTACAAATCTTGCAATAGTTCCCGTGGGCCCAAGCCCGCTTGATATCTGGTCGAGCAAGGACATAATCACCCTGATGAGAGAGTCTCGCACGCATAATCGCAAGCTGAGAGGAAAATTGTTAATCTCAAAGAAAATTGTGGGAACAACACTGGGACGCGGGATCAGGGGAGCCTTAAAAAAGTATAGAATGGGGGTATTTGATACTGAAATTTGCGAGCGTATTGCTTATGTAAAGGCCATGATTGAGGGCCTTTCCGTCGTAGAAAATGAACCCAACAGCGAAGCAGCAAACGAGATAAGGAGCTTGACCGAAGAACTCATTAAATAGTTCGAGAGGCTTACCTGTGCAGCCCTTGATTGCTTAATATGGTTTGTACGGCGCACTAATGAGAGGTAATATCACTGCGCGAGTTTTTTTTGGATTTCTTGTACCTTGTGATTATTCATAAGGCTCATAAATTTGGGGTTGGAGATAAGGGCTGCGATATCCCCTGAATTCACCGCATTCAGGATGCCCGGATCACTCATAATATCTTGAAAATCGGGATCATTTTGTAAAGAAAAAATTATAGCCATAATATCTTGATTGTTTTGCATAAGTGTCTGAAGAGATTGTACTTCTGAGCTTATGGATGAATTTGCCGGGTTTGCATATTCCCTGTTCTTTGTATTACCAGATTGTACTCGAATCTCCCGAATATCTGATTCATCAACTTTTATTGTGCCAAGACTACTTGATTTTACAGTGTAAATTCCATCATTAAAGGATAAAATTTCTCCGTAGATCGTGCTTCCATCAATTAGCCCAATCTCGCTAAATTCCCCAGCATATACGCCAGCGGATAAGAAGATCAGGATAAAAAAGATAGAAAAGTTTTTTATTTTCATCATACTACCCCTTATAAATAACTCCTGGCGCCCACATAGCGCTGTTTAAAATATGTGTTAGAAAGTGACGAAACACGAATTCTCTTGCTCCTGCCGGGTGCGTGTATGAATTTGTCTTTACCCACATATATCCCCACATGAGAAATGCGCGTCCCACCGGATGTGGCAAAAAAAACGAGATCTGCCTTTGACAATTGATGTCGATCCACACGGGAGCCGGCCCCCCATTGGGCTGAGGAAGATCTTGGAAGATTCAGGCCATTTAACCGGTAAACTGCCATCGTAAATCCGCTGCAATCAAAACCATCTCTCGGTGAAGAGCCGCCCCATCGATATGGGACTCCAATAAAGCTTTCAGCCCTTTCGACAATCTCATTTCTGAGAAATATTTTCCCGTTTTCTCCCGATTTTGTTGTTCTATAGTCGTCCGGACCAACAATAAAATAATCAGGTATGGTTCCCGCAGAGCGAAGTGTTTCAGCCTCTTTTTGCGCCTTTTCCTTTGATGACAAATTCCCGAATCGGACTGTATAAAGTCCATTTTGATGAACGAAATAATAGGCACTTAAGCCCTTGCTTTGTAAAGTTTCTGTAAGCTGAACAGCGTTATTCAGTTGTGAAAACGCCCCAACCTGAATGGCATAACCCATGGGCAAAAGGACATTTTTTTGCTCCAAAGGCTGTGAAGGGTCAACGATAGTCGTGCCTCCACAACCAGTCACCACTGTAGTTAACAGAAGAAAGACAAAAAACAGTCTGCATTTGCAATCGAAGTTTAGCAAAGGGCTCACACGAAACAAAAGCTCAGGCCTCGAAGATATATTTATATTTTTCCCGCCATCGGCGGGATACAATTTCCGAGACGTTACAATATTATAGCAAAAAAATGACTGTTTGGCAATCAGCGGCTCTGGATGCTCACTTCCGACTTTGACAGGGTCTAAGGGATGGTCTATTATTGACATTTGCCAATCAGTATTTAAACTTACACAGTAACTCGGGTTCAAAGTTCCATGGTTCACGGTTCAAGGTTAACTGATGAAAACTGCACGGTTTTGAGATATTGAGGGGTGGCACATTGCGCGTAACTGCTGCCGTTCATAGGTTCATCAACTATGTCAAGCAATATGAAGAGCGCAAAGCGACCAACCGTGAACCCAGAACCGTGAACCCAGAACCTGAATATTTACTTATAAACAATACATTGGCTTTATAATGACAGACTATTCCAAGGCACCAGATACGCAAGTTGAAATCCCTGAAGAGGTTAT
>JAIWDV010000119.1:0-5810 GCA_048632525.1 Bacteroidales bacterium
AAAAACTGGCTGTCTATCTGGAAACAGATACTGAAAAACCTGTTCATGAAATGCTTTCCGATCGTGAATATCAGGTGATGCTTATGATTGCCTCCGGCAAAACTGTAAAACAAATTGCAGATGAACTATCACTCAGTGTAAAAACAATCAGCACTTATCGGGCACGTATTCTTAACAAGACCGGATTGAAAAACAACGCTGAACTTACATATTATGCCATAAAAAATGCACTGGTGGACTGAACTCACTGTCTGCATCATTCTGCCCCCCATTATGTCTTGACCAACCCATCCAACCTCGCACCTTTGTAAGACAAACACTGATACTAAAAGGGCTGAAAATCCTGCAAAAGAAAGAGACTCCGTCTGATTTACTTTTGATTTTTAGTCTGTATAATCCAAAAATACGTCAATACAGGACTTAGGGGCTTTGCCCCAATTGGAGTGCCGGAGTACCGGAGTGTTGAAATAATAACACTTTTCTATTACCCGGCACTCCAATATTCTACCGCTCCATGTGGAAGGCAGGCCTGCCAAGGTGGTGAGAAAAGACCAAAGTGACGAAAACGGGGGCTCGATTTTACTCATCAAAGCCCCAAGAAGAGAGATTGAACGGGTCTTAAGGCTGACATGCAGTGCAAGGCCGAAGAGAAACAGAAAAATTTATTACTAACTAAAGGAGGATTACTATGAAGAATTCTATCAGAACAATGTTTGTAGTTTTGGCAATCGTTATGAGTTTCGTTGCCGTACAGGCCGCTCAGGCAGACATGGTGACAGGAACGATTACCGCAATTTCAACCGATCCCAATATGATCACAGTTAACAATACTGACGTTTATGGTATTAAGTTCAACTACTTGGAAAACAAACACAACATCTTTCTCACGGTGAATACGGAGGTGAGCGTTGAGGTTTACGAATATTACTGTCCTGTTTATGAGACAACCAAACTCATGGCCTGCGAAATAACGGTGGGTGATAATGATAAGGTTGCCCTGCGCCCGTGTCCGGAGCAGTAACTATAGCGGTAGGAAGAAACGGGACGTCCAGCGCTATCAGCCAAGGGAAGGTTGTAGAGGGCGCCAATCAATAGTAAAAGACTATGTCCTCTATAGTGCAATCTCGTGATTTCTAACTACAAAGCCTGTGTCAGTCGCTGTTGTTTGTCGACTGGCACAGGCCATTTTACCACAGACCCTAAAGGCTAGCAGCTCTGTTGATATCTATTGCTCTGATTGTGATTTTCCCGAAAAGATTATCGAGATTTTTTTTTACGTGCGCTCCTTCTTAGGAGCAAAATGTTTGCATAATGAAGAGTTTTATGCTTTTATGTTTTTATGCTTACTCACTTTTACAAAAGGAGGAACTAGGAATGATACCAAAAATTATCAAAAGAGATTGTTTGCCCGTTATTTGTGTTATTGCTCTAATGCTGATTTTTCTCAATGTTCCAACAGAATGCCATGGCGAAGCTCTTCCAATTGAGATCGACGTAGCGCCAAATACGCTCAACATTCAAAGCCAGGGCCAGGTTGTTACAGTGCATACTGATATCCCGTTTGCTGCTGTGGAAGCCTTATCGGTAACCTTGAATGACATAGAGATTAAGTCCTATAAAGCTGACAATTGCGGCAATTTCGTTGCCAAATTTTTGATGAGCGCTGTCAAAGATCTCGTTGATGAAGGTCATTTGGAACTTGGAATAATTAAGCTCACGCTGGACGGTCTGACCACAAACAATGATGAATTCACTGGCTTACAAGAGATAACGGTAATAGACGTTGATCCCGCAGGCGCGGGGGGGCAATAGGCAGACGTTTTTAGAAAAAAATCAATTGCTGTCAATCGGCAGCAAAATGGGTGCCAGCAAAAGAGCTGTTTGAAAAAAACGGCATAATGTCCCGGTCAAAAATAATAAGGTAAATCAGGCATTACTCAGGCTCGACAAAAATAAGCCTGCACATGCAAAGTTATAGGTGTTGGGTTTCGCTTGTTAGCGAAACCCAACAATAATATTTGCCCAACCCAACCTGCCATGAATTCCCCAAATGTGTTAACTGAAAAATGAATTAAAGATGCCAAAAAATTGTAACCTTTTTGCCTGCTATGCGTATTAAAGACAACAGGGCATATTTGTCATTCTACAGGGAACACAAGGACAGATTGTTCGCATACGTGATGCGCATGACCGGAGAATATTACCTGTCAAGCGACATTATGCAAGAGAGCTTCACGCGCTACTTTGAGCATTATGGAAACAAAACAGAAAGCGTTTCACTCCTGTATACGATTGCACGCAATACACTTTTCGACCATGCACGGAAACAGTGGCGCACCACTCAGCTTGAGGGCGACCAGGAAGACTGCTCCAGTAACCAGGAACAAGCCCTCATAGTACGTGAAGAATATCGGCGGGTGCTCTCGGCCATGCAGATGCTTGAAAAAGATGAAAGAGACATATTGGCCCTTGCTGTCAGTGGAGTACTCTGCTACCGAGAAATTGCTTCAATCGCCGGCATAAGCGAGGCGAACGTGAAGGTGAAGGTGCACCGTGCTCGCCTTAAGCTCAAAAAGATCCTAAATGCAGGAGATGAATGATGGGCTATATGATCAGTATGTTTATAGATGACGAATTAGGCATTGATGACAAGATAGACTTCGTGGAAAGGGTACATGGAGATAAGGCTTTTATGGACGAATCCATCCACCTTTTGCGCCAGGAAAAACTCATCCGTTCGGAAGTTGTAAACCATGTTCCATTAGTTGAGTTCAAAGTGAGGAAGAATGTCCTCCGTTCCATATTACGGCCTCTGGGTATGCTTGCTCCGGCAATGGCGGCAGCCATCGTCGTTTTCTTTTTGTTTTTCTCTGGGCCGCCTGAAGTGAGCACTTCTATACCTTACAGGTTTGTCATTTACCAACCGGATGTGAGCCAGGTAGAGCTTGCCGGAAGCTTCACGGAATGGAGGATGATCCCTATGAACAGGACCGGCTCCGGTGAGTACTGGGAAATCACCCTCGATATTACAAAGGGGGAGCACCGGTTCACCTATATCCTTGACGGCCATCAAAGGATTGCCGACCCAACCATACTGATCCGCGAGCAGGATGATTTCGGTGGTGAAAATTCAATCCTTTTGGTGAAAGTATAATATGTTGTTATGAAAAAATATGTTTTACTCGTAATTGCGATCTTATTTCTACTTACAGGGTGTGCAAGCCGCCACTACTACAGGGTTGAAGAGAACGCTGTACACATATATCTCACAAAACCTGATGCCCGGGCTGTATACTTTGCATCTTCCCTCGACACGTTCGAGCCTGTAAAGGCAAAGAAAAACAGTGATGAGACATGGGAGGTCACGGTTCCCAAAGATGTCGAGTTCAGGTATTTCTATATCGTGGACGGAGTTGTCTATGTTCCCCTGTGCACATTTAAGGAATATGACGATTTCGGCTCGGAGAACTGCATATATGTTCCAAGCATGTAACCTTTTTCACTGTCATACGTTATATGGTTTAAAACAAGGTTTAAAACGCGGAAATAGAATATGAAAAAAATATTTGCAATAGCATTGGCTCTCTTTTTTGGTGTTTCTGTGGCGTTCGCGGATGAAGTGGACGAAGGGCTGTCCAGTATGGCTTCTGAGCAAGTAAAGTCCTGTGCCAGACAAATGATACATTTGGGGGTGGACAGTGATCATGTCTTAAAGATGACCGGAAATATGCTCATGAACCAGTTCAGGGAGGAACAAATACTGAAAGCCCAACAGATGATAATGAATGCCAAGAAGGAAGGGCTACCCGTAGGGCCCCTTATGGAGAAGGCATATGAGGGGATGACCAAACGTGTACAAGCCGAGAAAATTCTACAGGCGATGGAGAAGGTCCGTTCCCGCTACCGCCATGCCCATAGGCACGCAAATGGGCTCACAGAAGAGAAGGGCGAGAGACGCCGTATACGGAAAATAATAGCCCAGTGTCTTGCAGCGGGCCTAAATGATAAGGAAGTAGAGACCATCACATACAAGTTGCAGGAGAGGGCACAAGAGATGACGAAAGCCGAGGCGCATGAGCTTGCCGGAGAGTGCTTCAGGGCCGCAAGGGATATGAGACGACTCGGTGTTACTTCGATGGCAGCCACCGATGTCGTATGGCAGGCCCTGGACCATCGTCGTTATGACGCAAAAGATATGAAAGCAATGAGGCATTCGTTCATAACCCATATGAGGTACACTTCATTAGCCACCAACCTTGCCAGAAGCTATGCTAATTCAATTAGCCGTGGAGTACGCCCTGAGATGCTTTGGTCTTCAAGCAGGATTGAAGCGGCCGGTACCGGTATTTCAGGTGACGGCCGTGGCTCAGGTGGCGGCGGCAGTCAGGTGGGGGTGGCTCAGGTGGCGCGGCATTTCAGGTGGCAGCGGTAGTCCAAGCGGCAGTAGTGGTCCAAGCGGCAGCGGCCATGGTGGCCGACATTAATTAGGGCTCACACGTACAGGGTTGTAATACATAAAAAACACGGGCGGGGAATACTTATAATGACCAAAGACCAAGCTCTTAAACTCTCAGAAGAAATACAATCCCTGTGCTATCAGCACGGCTTATGGGTTACGGTAGAGCACGAGAACAAGCCTGATTTAAGGATAATTCGTATAAAAGAAATTTCTATCAAGGTACAATCAGAAAAGCAACACCTCAATTGATACCTATTCCCACCCCTAATTGAGATTGACTCAATTAGGGTAACATATAGATAAGCAACCAACACGCGCACCACAGAAGGCCGGTTGGGAAGCAAAAGCAACACGCAATATGCTTCTTGACCGGCCTTTTTTGTTTTCTTGTTCCATACAAAATTCGACCAGGAGGAAGGGTGGTGAGAAAATACCAAAGTTTGGTCTTGAAGCTGACATGCAGTGCAAGGCCGAAAAACAACGGAAAAAGCTTAAAAAGGAAAGGAGGTGAAGTGAAATGAAGATTAAAACAGGTATTAAAGCTGGGGGCACCCAGACCCAAAACCAGACCCAGGACGGGTTCCGCGAAAAGAATCCTAATCCGGGAACTTGCAGGTGTGACAGTTAGTATTTGATAGCCACTTAGGTTGGCAAGAGACCGTCATAGAAAATAACGGAAAGGCTCTTTCCGTTCGTGGCTAGTGCCTTGGCACCTGTGGCAAGGTTTTTCAGGCAGCGGGTATAGCTATACCCCCGACGATTTGTGAACTATGATTAAAGCACGTTGAAAGGTTTTGTAGTGCCAACAACTTTTGCGGCATGACTATGTGGCTGAAATACCAGGACTATTTTTTTTCTACTGTAGAAGAAAAGTAAGGCTTATGGGTGGGGATAAAACAAAAAAACGTATAAATTAAGGAGGTATTATTATGTTGAAGAAAGTTATGATTATTTGTCTTGCACTATCTTTTGTATTTATTGGCGGCATTGGCTTTGTATTAGCAGGTGATTGCGACGGAACTCAAAAACGCGACAGGGACAAGCTAAAAGATGGCTCTTGCCTGCCTTTCACCAACACTGATTCCAGTATCATAATCGCCAGGCATGGCAACGATAAGGGAAAAGGCGACCAGGACAGATCAAGAGATGGCTCTTGCCTGGATAGCTGATCTGCTTGTTTTTCATTATATCTAAGCCTGGTTTAAAAAAGGGGTCGGGTTTTCGTTGAAATTTAAATGAAAATTTGGCCCCTTTCTTCTAATCCGCACTTCTCATAAACAAGTCATAAAAAAGAGCCTGCCACGAATGAAAACAATCTTCGATTGATCTGTATTTTTGCCAAACAAAAGAT
>JAIWDV010000120.1:0-5792 GCA_048632525.1 Bacteroidales bacterium
TCTTTCTTCTTTATTGACCACAGGAGATCCCCATGTCGAAGAGACCATTAAAGCGCTAAAAAACAGTGATATATCAGATAAAGTTAAAGTAATTTGTGGGGGAGCTGCCTTGACCCTGAAGTTTGTGGAGGCGTGTGGTGCAGATGCCTATGCCAAAAATGCAGCCGAAGGAGTGAAAAAGATTAGGAACCTGCTGGGAACTGATAACTGAGCCAATTAATAAAGGAGGAAAAATTGGCCGGTATTATTTTCTTACCCTTCGAAAAAGAAATAGAACTTGACGGCTATCTCAACATTCTGCAATTGGCCCAGAAAGCCGGACTTCCCTTGCAATCAATCTGTGGTGGTAAAAAGATCTGCGGCAAATGCAAAGTTATTATTGAGAAAAGCGATGGACCTCTACCCCCACCTTCAGATCGTGAGCAAGAGGTATTTGGTGAGCTTATCGATAAGGGATACCGCCTGGCATGCGACACTGTATTGACGCATGACGCCACTGTTCTGATTCCGGAAGAAAGTCAGACTAAACGCCAGGTCATACTGACCTCAGAAGTCGAACACCCATATCCTGTTAGGTTGCGGCCTAATATATCTCACTGTTACGTTGAAGTCCCTGAGCCAACCATTGATTCAGTAATAGCCGACCGGGAAAGGCTCCTCCTTGCACTTGAAAGCGCCTGTTCAATCCGACGGCCTTCACTTGATCCCTTTGTATTGCAAAAACTTCCTCATACGTTACGTTCAGGCCAAAAAGGAATTACCACGACCATCTGGGACAAGAGGGAGATAATCGATATTTCCGCGGGAATACAGGACAGGCTTTTTGGCATAGCCTTTGATATAGGTACCACGACCGTAGTTGGCTACCTCATGGATCTGCTTACAGGTGATAAGCTTTCTGTGAAATCCACTATGAATTCCCAGATCCCCTTTGGAGATGATGTTATCAGTCGGATATCTTTCTGTCAGGAGAAGTCAGGAGGTCTTGAAAAACTCCGCACAAGCATAGTTCAGTGCCTGAACACCTTGATCACCGAGGCATCTAAGGAGGCCGAAATTGATCCAACCCAAATCATGGAAGTAACCTTGGTGGGCAACACGGCAATGCACCACCTGTTTGTGGGTCTTGATCCCAGGTATCTGTCAATGGCGCCTTATCCACCTGTCCTGCAAACCGGACAGGACTTCAAGGCCAGGGATATGGGCATTGAGATCGGGGAATCGGCCTATGTCCACATGTTGCCACTCAAGGCCGGATTTGTAGGAAGTGATACAATTGCATGCATTTTGGCAACTGGCCTCCATAAAAGCAAAGTTGCCACCCTTCTCATTGATCTGGGCACGAATGGCGAAATTGTTTTTGGCGATAAAAACGGTCTGGTCTGTTGTTCTACAGCAGCAGGTCCCGCTTTTGAAGGCGGGCACATCAGGTGGGGCATGCGGGCTTCCAGTGGAGCCATTGAGCGGCTAAAAATCAATCCGGATACGCTGGATGTCAAGGTGAAAACAATTCATGATCAACGGCCCATAGGCCTGTGCGGGTCCGGCATTATTTCAGCAGTAGCTGAAATGATCAGGGCAGGAATTATTCTTGAAAAAGGAAATTTTAGCGAAGAAATCCAATCCAGCCGCCTCCGTCAAGGCGAAGATGGCCTGGAATTTGTTGTAGCCTGGGAAAATGAGGCCGGGACAAGACATGATATTGTTATAACGCAGAAAGACGTGGCTGAATTGCAGATGGCCAAATCAGCGGTGTATGCAGGAGCGACCCTGTTAATGGAACAACTTGGAGGTAAACAGGTCAAGCGGATATTGCTGGCAGGGGCATGCGGTAACTACGTTGATCCTCTTGATGCATGCACCATCGATCTCTTTCCCGGCTGCCAGACGGCCGAAATTATCGGCGTCGGCAATGCGGCCGGGCATGGCTCGTGCCTGGCCCTTTTGGATAAGAATAAAAGAAAAGAAGCGGAACGAATTGCCGAAAAAACACAATATCAAGAGCTTGCTGTAACAGCCCGTTTTCAGGAGCTGTTTGTATCAAGTATGTTTTTTACATCGGCCCATGACTATGAAGGTGATTTTTGAATGCTCTTTGAGAACTGCCTGCTTACTTTCTTCCTTTTACCTTTTCATTCAACCAGGCCTGTATAATACTTTTTAAATAATATTTTCAGGACACTACACCCTTTAGAAGTCAACTACCACCCCTAAAAGGGTCCAAATATGTAAATAAAATGAATTTAAATGACAAAGGTCAAAGCCCAAATTTCAAATGAATGTCAAATGACAAATGCTAAAAAATATGTAACCGTTCAAGGGTTCAAAGTTCCATGGTTCACGCCTGCCCTGGTGCGACTTGATATGCATTCTTGAAACGATCGTACTGAATTCCATTCCAGGAGTTTCTACGCAACGGGAGAGGAAAGCCAGTTCTGGGCCAGGGGTTCAAGGTTAACTGATGAAAACTAAAACAACCCTCGTATGTGACTCCGCAACGCTGGAGTCTCTTTTTCGATCAAACTGGCCGCTTCGGCGGTCAGAGGCGGCGCTGAACTGTGAACCTGACAACCTGAGTATTTACAGATAAATAACTGATCGTTTTGGAAAACATTTTGACATTGGGGTTTTGGATTTGATTTGACATTTGGATTTTGTCATTTGAACTTTATTCCATAGGGCATCACAAATCACTATCCAACACACATAACAGAGCTGGGATCACCAGCTAAGCTGTTAGTTTAAGAGATTAATTAATCTTTTTTACGGCTGAAATAGAGGTTAGCCAATGCCAGGACAGACGTACCGGTGATTAGCAGAAATGAAATGGCATTTATGACCGGTGTGCTCCCATCCCTCACCTGGAGATACAGGTTTATCGGCAAAGTCGCTTCGGAGCCTACCAGAAACAGGGTGGTATTAAAGTTTTCAAAAGACATTAGAAACGCTACTGCTCCCGCACCAATAATCGCGGGGCGAAGGAACTTTAAGGTAATATACCAGATCACCTCAAAACGGTTTGCGCCAAGGTTCAAGGCCGCTTCCTCCAGGGTAGGGTCAAACCTCTTTAAGCGCGCTGAAACCACCAGGGCGACCAAAGTGCTGATAAATGAAAACTGACCCAAAACGACCAGCCAGAAGCCAGGCCGGAAAAGGCCCACATCTACATTCCAACTTTCCTCAAAATAGATGCCAAGTGTGGTGCTGAACATGAGTATGGAAATTCCCAGGATCACACCCGGAATGACCAGAGGGGCGATCATGAGAAAATAGAGGACCTGTTTAAAAGGAAAATTCTCCTGCTCAAAAAGAAAAGCGCCGCAGGTTCCCACAGCCGTTGCCATCAGCGCCACGAAAAATGCCACCTGCGCACTCACCCAGATGCTGTCTAAATTGATCTGGTCGTGGAATATACCCACCCGTTCAGGCAAATCTGCTGTAAACCATTCCAGGGTAAAACCATTCCAGGGAAGGGAAGGAAACTGGGAATCATTAAATGCCAGTATGCAGGTCACCAGCAAAGGGGCAAACAGGAATGTAAAATACAGAATAATATACAGCTTAAAACTCGATGTATATGCTTTGGAATTTGGCAGAGAACGAATCATTGTACCACTTTCTTCAAGGTTTGTTTGGACAGCTTAAGCCCCACCCAGATAACGACTGAAGAGAGAAAGAGTAATAAAAAGCCAAAGGCAGAGCCCTGATTCCAGTTAAAGCTGGCTATAAACTGGTTGTATATCTGTTCGGTGAACCAGAGAGAATTCTTTCCTCCCATGAGATTAGGTGTTAGATAATTTCCCAGTGTCAGCATAAAGACCACAATGGAACCTGACACAATTCCAGGTGCGGCGTGCGGAATTATGATCTTGAACAGAATACTCCACATATTGGCACCCAAATCATAAGCGGCTTCAATCAAGCTGTCATCCAGGCTCTCCAGCACAGACATAAGAGGAACCACCATGAACAGCATGGAGGTATAGATCAGACCGAGCACCATGGTGGTATCCTTATAAAGCATTTCTACGGGTTGATCCAGAATTCCAAATTTCAGGAGAAAATGATTGATCACTCCGCTTTCCCTCAAGAGAATCATCCATCCATAGATCCGGACCATCTCGCTCACCCAGAAGGGAAGCAGCAGTAGCACCGTAAGAAACCCTTGAAATTTGGGCTTCACTACTTTGGTAATATAAAATGCAACAGGCAGGGCAATGAGAAAGGTCAGGAATGTTACCAGGATAGAATAAATAGCAGTGCGGACAAACGTCAACCAGTAGATCGGCTCGCCAAAAAACTGCAAATAATTTGTAATGCTCCATACCATTTCACCGGCATCATTTTCGGTACGGAATGACATGATGAACAAATCGATCTGGGGCAGCACAATAAGCAGAAACAGCCAGAGCAAAACAGGCGTCAGGAAAAAAAGGAGACCCCATCGAAATTGTTTTTTCATATTAAAGGTTTACTTCCTGGGAAAACAGATGCCGGACTGTTTATCCCATCCTATTTCAATTTTGTCGTTTACCTGGATATAGTCATATTGCCGGTTCTGGGGCAGAGCAATGAGCAATTCCGTGTCAGCATTAAGCGGGTTGGCCAGCAGCCGGCTGTTTGCACCGTCAAAGAGAATGGATTTTACTACCACCTCAAATCGGTTCAGGTCGGGAATGCCGGGATCGGGTTTGATCACCATGGCTTCCGGCCTGAGAAACAGGTCGACCTCGGTACCGGGTTGAAGCGCTTCGTCAACTTTTGTGCTAAACACTGAGCCTTCGGCTGTCTCAATTTCAGCCGTTGTTCCTTCACTTTGCCGGATTCTGCCTGACCATGCATTATTATCACCAACAAACCGAGCCACAAAAGATGTTTTGGGCTTATTGTAAAGATTTTGTGGCGAATCAATCTGTTCAAACTCCCCATTATTCATCACAGCAACTGAGTCGGACATCACCATGGCCTCAGACTGATCATGGGTAATGTAGACAAATGTCGTGCCAACTTTTGCCTGGAGCTTCTTTAGCTCCACTTTCATCTGTTCCCGCAGCTTAAGGTCCAGGGCCCCCAATGGTTCGTCCAGCAGCAGCACTGTAGGTTCCAATACCAGGCATCTGGCAATGGCCACCCGCTGTTTCTGACCGCCCGAAAGCTGATCAATTTTCTTGGTATCAAACCCGGGCAGGTCTGCCCGTTCCAGAATGGCCTTGACCTTTTTTTTGATGTCTGCCTTGTTTTCTCCGCGTCTTTTCAGACCAAACGCGATGTTTTCACCCACATCCATCATGGGGAACAGGGCCAAATGCTGGAATATCAGGTTGACCGGCCGCTTATTGGGCGAAATACCGGCCATACTTTTTCCGCGAATTTCAATCGTGCCACTTGTGGGCTCTGTGAGCCCGGCAATCATGCGTAGAAGGGTGGTTTTTCCACAGCCTGATGGGCCCAATATGGAAAAGAAACGCCCTTTCTCTACTTCAAAAGACACGGAGTTTACAGCCGTGAACTCCTGGAATTTCTTGATGACATTCTGAACCGATAGATCAATCTGCATAAGAATCCATTAGTCAACTACCACCCTTACAAGGGGTGGCTTGAATGGCGACCCTAAAAGGGTCCAAATATGTAAATAAAACGAATTCGAATGACAAAGGTCAAAGCCCGAATTCCAAATGAATGTCAAATTACAAAAGCTAAAAAATATTGTAACCGTTCAAGGGTTCAAAGTTCCATGGTTCACGGTTCAAGGTTAACTGATGAAAACTAAAACAACCCTCGTATGTGACTCC
>JAIWDV010000121.1:0-5763 GCA_048632525.1 Bacteroidales bacterium
AGAAAGTAAATAAAACAAGTTTTTGGAGGCAAAATGGAAGTTAATGATCTGGACCTTACAATTTCGAGATTGGGAGAGTGCCGTATCCCTTCACCTATGACGGGCATTCAATTCGTAAGTGACAGCGATAATGTACTCTATCACTCTGACCAGAGAAAGATTAAGGAGTTTTTAGGGGCGGGCGAAGATCTGCCGTGCTTTGAGATGGCCGGCCCGAGAGAAAAAATCTATTTTGATCCCTCAAAGCTAAAATGCGGCATCGTCACGTGCGGGGGGCTCTGTCCCGGGGTGAACGACGTGATAAGGGCTATTGTCCTGGGACTTTTTTATCATTACGGAGTTGAAACAGTCTTCGGTTTCCGTTACGGCTATGAAGGCCTTACTTACAGGCATGGTCACGTCCCATTAGAATTAAAACCTGATATTGTAGGCGACATCCACAAGAAAGGGGGGACCATATTGGGTTCGTCGCGAGGACCTCAGGATATTTCAGAGATGGTGGATACGCTTGAGCGAATGAACGTTAGGGTTTTGTTCACCATTGGAGGAGACGGGACCCTGCGCGGGGCCCAGGCCATCGCCGAGGAGATCGCACAGCGCAACCTGAAGATAGGGGTGGTCGGTATCCCCAAGACCATAGACAATGACATCTCTTTTGTGGAACAGTCCTTTGGCTTCGAGACCGCAGTCTCCGCGTCAAGGACGGCCGTTTATTCCGCGCACACAGAGGCCATCGGGGCGAGAAACGGCGTTGGCTTAGTGAAGCTAATGGGCCGTGATTCCGGATTTATTGCAGCATACGCCACACTCGCCAACAATGACGTAAACTTCTGCTTAGTGCCAGAAGTTCGATTCACCCTCGAGGTCTTCCTGGACGCATTGAAGGATAGGTTGGAGAGAAGAGGGCACGCAGTTATCGTGGCGGGAGAAGGAACCGGACAGGACCTGATGGAGAAGCGCCAGGAGCGCGATGCATCCGGGAACATTCGCTTTGGGGATATAGGCATTTTTATAACGGATCAGATCAAAAACTACTTTAATGAAGCCGGGATAGAGGTGAACCTGAAGTATATTGACCCCAGCTACACCATCCGGAGCATGCCCGCAAACCCCAAGGATTCTGCGTTCTGCCTGCTGCTGGGCCACAATGCCGTGCATGCGGCCATGACAGGCCGGACGAACATGTTGGTGGGCAACTGGAAGGGTGCATTCACGCACGTTCCCATTGAGCATGCCGTATCAAAGCGCAAGCAGATCAATCCTATCGGAAGGTTTTGGAGTAATGTACTGTCGTGCACGGGACAGCCAAGAGAAATGCTGTAATAAGGGCAAAGGGAATTGAATATTGACTATTGACAATTGACTATTTGTGGAATTCGCTTCGTGGTTTTGTGATGGTAACTTTAAGAGAAACTACTCAGGTTCAAAGTTCCATGGTTTAAGGTTAAAAAACGATGAACATAGACCAGTATGAAGATAAGGCAACCAACCGTGAACCCAGAACCGTGAACCCAGAACCTGAATAGTTAATATTAGAGTCTATATCGCAGAGCGGTCTAAAGGAAGGGGCAGTAATGGAAGATGTAAGTTCAAAAGATTATCCTGAAAATTTTAAGGAGAAAAAAACGTATCAGTTGGGACTAATTCCGCACTTTTCAGAACCGGATTATTCCAGGCCTCTCTTTGAAATCCCATCTGAGGCAAGGGAGAGGATGTTGGGGAGGCTCCGCTTCCTTTATGGGGAAGCCGAGGCAGAAAAATATATGCCTGAGCTTGAAAGAATTCTCAGGGTGCACTATGCCCATAAACCCCAGGAGCTGATCGACCAGGAAAAGGATTTTGATCCTCAAAACCGTTTTACGGAAAGGGATATGATTCTCATCACATATGGGGACCTCCTTCGCGGGGAAGGCCATTCTCCCCTCGCCAGTCTGGACGATTTTGTCCAGCGCCCCGGTCTCAGACGGGTTTTTAATACCCTGCATATCCTTCCCTTTTTCCCCTACTCATCCGATAAGGGGTTTTCGGTCACGGATTTTAAAAGCGTGGATCGTAATCTGGGATCCTGGCAGGATATCGAGGATATTGGGAGGCGGTACCAGCTCATGTTTGATGGGGTCCTCAACCATATCTCCTCCAGGAGCTCTGCGTTTCAGGAGTTCCTTAATGGCAGTCCGGATTTCAAAGATATTGTCATTGCTTACAAGTCTCATGATGCACTGACACCGGAGCAGCGCAGGATAATAGTGCGCCCTCGAACCTCTGACATCCTGACAAAATTCCGTACAATTGACGGAGACAGGTATGTGTGGACCACCTTCTCAGCAGATCAGGTAGATCTTAACTATAAAAATCCCGATGTGCTCATGTTTATCATTGAAACCATGCTTCTGTATGTGCGTCGGGGAGCGGACATCCTCCGTTTGGATGCCGTGACCTATCTGTGGGCAGAACCTGGAACGCCGTCTGTGCATCTGAAGCAGACACATGCAATTATCAAGCTCTTGCGTGATGTTTTCAATGTGGTTGCGCCCTGGGCGACTGTGCTCACGGAAACCAATGTGCCTCATGAAGAGAATGTCTCCTACTTTGGAAATGGTCGTGATGAGGCACAGATGGTGTATAACTTCGCCCTGCCTCCCCTTGTGCTTCACACGTTTTACAGGGAAGATGCAACCGCTCTTTCCCGGTGGGCCAGGGACCTGAAATACATCTCCAATTCCACGACTTTCCTCAACATGCTTGACACCCATGATGGCATTGGACTCATGGGAGTGAAAGACATCCTGCCCGAAGAAGATATCGATTTCATCATTAAAAATGCAAGGGAACATGGTGCCTTCGTCTCTTACAAAACAGGGAAGGACGGCAAGGACGAGCCTTACGAAATCAACAGCACCTGGTTCAGCGCCATCAACCATGACAGTAGCGATGAGGATATTGCTTTTCAGGTAAAACGCTTTGTTGCCTCAAGGAGCATTGCCATGGTCCTCCGGGGTGTGCCTGCAATTTATTTTCACGGGTTGATCGGGACCCGCAACGATATCGACGCTGTTTTGAAAACAAAGTCAAAGCGGGATATCAACCGCAAGGTGATTGAAGAACAGGCACTCATTGAAAAACTAAAAGACAGTAATTCCAAGATTTCACATATCGCTCGCCAGATAAGCTGGATAGGAGATATCAGGGTACGGCAGTGCGCATTCCACCCTAACGGAGATCAACGTGTCTTAATGATCTCACCAGATATCTTTACGGTTTTGAGGATATCTCCAGCGGAGGATCAGCATATTTTGACTATGACCAATGTTACCAACAGGGTTTGTCGAATAGGGATCCCCCTTTCTGAGCTTGTTGTTGAGGAATACCACTGGTATGATCTTGTGGGCAAAAGGGGCTGGATAGCTAAAGATGGGAAACTTGATGTGACTCTGCAACCCTACGACGTTGTCTGGCTAATACCTTTCGCTGAACTGGAAAAAATCATCGATTCATAACCATGTCAAACAATCTTTATATTACCTCTACTGAGGCCAGGAGCGGAAAATCACTCATTTCGTTGGGTGTCATGGAGATGTTGCTCGGTAAAATCGACAGGGTGGGGTTTTTCCGTCCAATTATCAACATGGATCCAGGCCTAAAGAACCCGGATAATGATATCAATCTCATTTCTTCACGATTCAAACTGGAGATTCCATACGAGAGAATGTATGGCTGCACATCAAAGGATGTAGAGAACCTGATCGCTGCTGGCAAGGACGAGGAAATACTTGAGAGAATAATAAGAAAGTATAACCAGCTAACAGAAACATGCGATTTTGTCTTATGCGAAGGGACCGACTTTGCAAGTTCCACTGCCGCTTTCGAATTGGATATCAATGCGGAGATCAGCAAGAACCTTGGAAGTCCGGTTTTGCTTGTGGCAAATGCCTATCAAAAGAGCATGGATGATATCCTCCGATCCATTGAATTGTCCATTGATTCTTTAAGTGAAAAAGGATCTCAAATCATAGCAACAATCGTTAACCGCGTAGAACCCAAAGAGGGAAAGCGGATTGTCAAACACTTGAAAAAGAGGGGTTTGATCAAAAAACAGTTGGTTTATACAATACCGGATGAAGAATATCTCGGGAAACCCACGGTGGGTGAAATTGCCGATATTCTGGGTGCCGAGGTGTTATATGGGAAAGAGCAACTGGATCGGCATGTGTATAACTTCACAGTGGCGGCAATGCAACTGCAAAACTTCCTGACCCGGATAGACCATGGTTCATTAATCATTACACCGGGAGACCGGGCAGATGTGATCGTTGCGTGTCTCGCTGCTGTTTCCTCCACCTCCATGGAGAACATTTCCGGAATTTTGTTAACTGGCGGTCTGAAACCGGAAGAATCCATATGGAAATTAATCAAAGGCTTTTCCCAAATGGTGCCCATCCTCAGCGTCAAAGACAATACCTTTCCCACTGCAGCAATTGTTGATAAGGTCCACGCCATAATCTCACCGGATGATGACCGGAAGATAACCCGGGCTCTGGCGGTCTTTGAAAAAAATATTGATGTGGTGCAATTGGGTGAAGAGATCGTTAAAACTCGAACCGCCATTGTCACTCCCAAGATGTTCGAATATGAGTTAGTGAAAAAAGCAAAGAAACACAGGCAGCATATAGTGTTGCCTGAGGGCGAAGAGGAAAGGATCCTTCGGGCTGCTGAGACACTGCTCCGTCGGGAGGTAGTGGATATTACTCTGCTTGGAGATGAACAGCGGATAAGCGATAGAATATCAGAATTGGGTCTGCGGCTGAATAACGCAGACATCATTGATCCCTCAAAATCCAGGGTTTTTGATGAGTATGTCCAGACCTACTTCGAGTTAAGGAAACACAGGGGCATCACAGTGGAAAATGCCCGGGATATTATGTCCGATGCAACCTATTTTGGAACCATGATGATTTACAAGGGGAATGCAGATGGGATGGTTTCCGGCTCGGTCCACAGCACCGCAGACACGATTCGTCCTGCCTTTGAAATCATTAAGACCAAGGCCGGTTTTTCCATTGTATCGAGTGTATTCTTTATGTGCCTGGCAGAGAAAGTACTCGTTTACGGGGACTGCGCGGTGAATCCCAGCCCAAACGCGAATCAACTGGCTGAAATCGCCCTTAGTTCCGCACATACAGCAAAGGCCTTTGGCATTGATCCCGTTGTCGCCCTGTTGTCCTACTCAACAGGGAAATCCGGTAGTGGGGAGGATGTGGTAAGGGTTCGAGAGGCAACGAAGATTGCAAAGGAAATGGCCAGGGAATCTTACCCCGGGTTAAAAATCGACGGGCCTATCCAATATGATGCCGCTGTTGAACCTTCGGTGGCCAAAACCAAGATGCCTGAAAGCGACGTTGCCGGAAGGGCCACCGTATTTATTTTCCCCGATTTGAATACCGGGAATAACACCTACAAGGCGGTTCAAAGATCGGCCGGGGCCGTGGCCATTGGTCCTGTGCTTCAGGGGCTCAAACAGCCTGTGAATGATCTGAGTCGTGGGTGTACAATTCCGGACATCGTGAATACCGTTGCAATTACCGCGATTCAGGCCCAATCGGAAAAAGCATAAGTTTTTGACAGGACATACTGTGCACGGCTTTAAATTGCGTTTCTCTATCAATTGGATCATCGGTTGCCCATAGCACGTTGTTTATTATTGGAGTGATGGAGTACTGGAGTGATGGGCCTAAAAGGACTTTTTGAAATTTCAAAACTATTGTT
>JAIWDV010000122.1:0-5710 GCA_048632525.1 Bacteroidales bacterium
CGTCAAATTCCCCGAAGCCCAGCAGAAAAATGGCGTCAAACCTGGAAAGTGCACTTAAAGGCAAGTTGAACTGCTGGCGGGACCACTGTTCCATTGCAGAAAAATATAGATCATCGGTCTCTATAAGGAGATTATTGAGGATATTATAGTAGCCGTGGTAATCAATCCCCTTTTTCTTATGGCAGTAATCCAGGTAATTTGTATAGCCCAGATCTTTATTGAGGATTTCCAGGAGGATGGTCCAGTAATTAAGAACAAATGGCTTCAGGAATTTACACAGAGGACCGGTCTCTTTTGCAAGGATTCCTCTTTCTTCGTATGTGCTGGATTTCTGGCACCACGGGATAATATCTCGAAAGCGGATCTCCTTGTCCTGAACGTGTGCTTTTGCCCCTTTCATCCAGGACCGCATCTCGTTCTCATGGGGCAGCAGGACTGACTGCAGGTAATGGTCAATCAGGGCATGTCTGAGGCGTTTTCTTGCAACCTTGTCCTCCAGCCCATCAATGTGCGCCAAAGTCTTGAGGTTTATAAAATCTTCATATCCTTCATAGATCCTGTAGGCCTCAAACGGGGCCTTATCCCCTTTCCACAAGGCAAGGGCTTCAAAATTCCACCGGTAGTTTAGATGGTGAAGGGTATTTTCGATCTCTGTTAAGCTCAGCGCCCCTTTCAAAGAAGTCACCTGAAAATGTTCTTTTTACAGCTTTCATTGGTACTTAAACAGCGGCCAGTCCAATCCGGTAGCAGCGCAGGCAGCGGGATGCTTCCTTGAAAGCGTCGGCCTGGGAAAAGCCCGATTCGACCTCTTCAAAGCTCTTGATTCTGACTGAAGGATCAAGGGCGGCCTGGCGAGGTCTTCGGGTCTGACCGGCAAAGGGCATGGTCTCTTCTTTATCGTAGACGCCCAGATCACTGATCGCTTTTTCCATCCAATCGGCATCCTCTGGCTTGCACTCGCCAGTTTCAAGATAGCGGGCGATGAACCGGGCAGCATTTTTCCCCGCCGCCAGGGCTCCGATCAGGGTGGCAGGCCCGGTGATGCAGTCTCCGCCGCCAAAGACATTTGGCTGTGATGACTGAAAAGTTATTTCGTCTACCACCAGGGTTTTCCAGCGGGTTAGCTCTGTCCCCTCGGGCAATACGCGGTCCACGACTACAACCTGGCCGATGGCAGGCACCATGGCGTCGCACTCGATTACGAAATTGCTCCCTTCTATTGGTACGGGCCTTCGCCGGCCGGACTCATCAGGTTCGCCCAGCTCCATTTTAAGGCATTCCAGCCCGGACACCTTGCCGTTCTCGGCCAGAATCTTAATGGGCTGGACCAAAAAGTTAAACTTGATTCCTTCTTCCTTGGCCTCCTCAATCTCCACAGGATCGGCCGGCATCTCGGCCTCGGTCCGCCGGTAGATCAAGTTAACGTCGTCAAAGCCGATGCGCAGGGCAGAGCGCACGCAATCCATGGCCACGTTTCCGCCGCCAATCACGGCTATTTTCTTTCCTTCAATGGGCCGACGGCCAAAGGCAATCTCGCGCAGGAAGTCGATACCGGTCATGAATCGCTCATATCCTGCGTCCTCTCCTTCGCAGCGCATAGCGGACGCTTCCGGGGCGCCAACGCCAACAAAGACGGCCTTGTATCCTTCCTTTGTCAGGTCTTCAAGGGTAATGTCCTTCCCTACATTGACGCCGTAACGTATCTCAGCTCCCGCCTTTTCTACCAGTGATACCTCGTAATTCAATATATCCGGCGGCAGACGGTAATCAGGGATGCCCGTCTTGGCCATTCCGCCCGGTTCAGGCAAGGCCTCGAAAATGGTCGTTTTATAACCTTTAAGTCCAAGGTGGTAAGCACAGGCCAGCCCGGCCGGTCCGGCCCCAATGATAGCCACCTTGTCTTTCTTTGTCTCGGTGGTCAAAAAACAGGGTTCAACCCCCCGGGTCAACTCCTGGTCGGCGGCAAATCGCTTAAGGGCCTTAATGGCGATGGGTTCGTCCATCAATCCACGCCGGCAGTTGAACTCACAGGGCCTTACGCACACACGTCCAATTGTACCAGGCAGGCAGCAGTCTTGGCGGATGATTTCAAGGGCTTCATCCCAGCGGCCTAAATGGATTTTTTCAACGTAGCCTGGAATATCTAAGTGAGAAGGGCATGCGTTGACACAGGGCGCAGTAACCTTGGCCACATAATTTCCTCTGGGGATAGGCTTTTTTTCCTGGATAGCCCTCAAGAAATCAGCCCGGCCGTGTTCAATTGCGTCCAGAATCGGGCGCGGAGATGTGAGTCCAATATCGCAGTACGAGCTGTCCATGACATATCGAGCCATGTATTCCAGCATGTCCAGGTCGCCCTCAGCACCCTGACCCTCGCAGATGCGTTCAAGAATCTCGTTCATGCGATATGTACATTCACGGCAGGGCGAGCAATGCCCGCAGGACTGATTTGCAGCCTGAGCCGCATATTCCCTGGTCATGTCAACAATATTTACAGAGGCATCCCGGACAAACATGCCGTCCCAGCCCATAAAGGCCTTGAGGGATCTTTCCTGGCCGAACTGGGCTGGTAGATCGTCCGTTTGTGCGGGCCCCGGGCTGTCCTTCCAGTTGCCCCAGGTGGAGAAGACAAGATTTTCCATATTCATCCTTTCTGTTTCTAAGCCTTCTCAATGCGTACGGCACACACCTTAAACTCAGGGATTTTAGCCGTCGGATCAAGGGCCGTATTGGTCAGTTTGTTAGCAGCGGCATTGGCATAATGAAAGGGGATAAAGATCGTGCCTTTTACTGCTTTTTCAGATAACAGGGCCTTTGCTTCAATCTCACCTCTTCTCGATGAGACTTTCAATGAATCTCCATCCTCTATGCTATACGCCTCTGCGTCCTGTGCTGAAATTTCTACAAAGCTCTCAGGCGCAAGCTCATTCAGACCGTCTGATTTCATGGTCATAGTACCTGTGTGGAACTGGTAAAGGACACGGCCCGTGGTTAGATACAGCGGATATTCCTCGTCCGGTAATTCTGCCGGAGGTATAAAATCTATGGCATGAAAGACCCCCAGGCCGCATGTAAACTGGTCCACATGGAGACAGGGGGTGCCGGGATGATCCGTTGCAGGGCAGGGCCAATGTATGCCGTCACTTTTCAGGCGGCCGTAATTTATCCCGCAGTAAGATGGGGTGACTCCGGCGATCTCCTCCATGATATCCTTTGCGCTCCCGTAATTCATCGGGTATCCCATTCGGCCTGACAGGTCGGCAATAATCTTCCAGTCTTCCTTTGCATCCCCAGGGGGTTCCACTGCCTTTCGAATTAACTGGACCTTTCTTTCTGTATTGACAAAAGTCCCCTCTTTCTCGGCAAAGGACGCAGCAGGGAGCACCACATCTGCCATTTGGGCCGTTTCCGTAAGGAATATATCCTGCACCACAAGGAAATCCAGGTTTTCCAGGCTTTTCCTGGCATGGTTTAAGTCAGGATCTGAGATCATAGGGTTCTCACCAATGATATACAGGACCTTCATCTCTCCTTCATGGGCCTTTTCCATCATTTCGGTTACTGTAATACCGGGATTCTCGGGGAGTTTTTCCACACCCCAGGCCTTTTCCATGCGGTCACGGATAGCAAGATCGACCACCGGCTGGTACCCTGTGTACACATTAGGCAGGGCACCCATGTCGCAGGCGCCCTGGACATTGTTTTGACCTCGAAGCGGATTAACCCCGCCACCCTCTATGCCCACGTTCCCGCATAGCATGGCCAAATTGGCGAGAGATTTTACGTTATCAGTACCTGTGGTGTGCTGGGTGATGCCCATGGCGTAAAGGATCGACGCTGCAGGTGCCTGTGCATAAAGACGGGCCGCCTCTATAAGCTTATCCCTGGGGATTCCTGTGATTTCTTCCACATATTCAGGGGTGTACTTCTCGACGGTCTTTTTCAAGTCATCCAGTCCCACAGTACGGGATGTGACGTAATCCTCATCATAAAGGTTTTCTTTGATGATAACGTGCATCATTCCGTTAATATAGGCCACATCCGTTCCAAGGTTAGGCCTCAGCCAGATATCAGCAAAGCGCGTGATGGGGATCTTGCGGGGATCGATCACGATCAACTTTGCTCCCTTGTAAACTACAGCCCGCTTTACAAAGGAGGAGAGCACCGGATGGTTCTCAGTTGTGTTTGACCCTGTAATCAGTATTACGTCGGCCTTTTCGATATCCCCGATGGGATTCGTCATAGAGCCACTTCCGAAGGCTGCGGCCAGACCGGCCACGGTCGAGGAGTGTCAGAGCCGGGCACAGTGGTCTATGTTGTTGGTCCCGATCACGGCCCTGGTAAATTTCTGGGCCAGATAGTTTTCTTCATTGGTGACGCGGGCACTGCTCAATACCATAATGGAATCTGGTCCCGATTCCTTTTTGATTCGGGTCAGTTTTTCCGCAATAAGATTGAGCGCCTCATCCCATGACGCCTCCTTAAATTTTCCGTTCTCCTTAATCAGTGGAGTCTTGAGTCGTTCCGGGTCATTAATGAAATCGTATCCAAACCGTCCTTTCACACATAGGCTTCCAAAATTGGGACCCACATCCTCCACCCCGGTCACCTTGACCACTTTATTGTTTCTTACATGGAGATAGAGCTGGCATCCGACACCGCAGTATGAACAGGTGGTTCGAATCTTCTTTGTTTCGTTCAAAGAACGCTCCAGGAGAAGGTCCTCTTTTGGAATAAGGGCGCCTACCGGACAGGCCTGAACACATTCCCCGCAAAAAACGCAAATCGAATCCTTCAGGGGGTGGTCTCCCTCAGTCACAATCTTGGATTTACTGCCCCTGTAATCGAAGCTTATGGCGTTATTTACCTGGACTTCATTGCAGGCCTGAACACAGCGGCCGCAAAGGATACACCTGGAAAAATCGCGCACAATAAAAGGGTTTACGTCCTCAATGGGGTAGCTGACCTCAGCAGGTGTAAAATGATTTGTCTTGACCTGGTACTGGACGGCCAGATCCTGCAGGCGGCACTCCCCATAAGCAGGACAAAGGTCCTCATGCCCTTTTGCCGCCATGGACTTCAACTGGAAGTCGGTCCAGGAATCCATGCTCAGGTCTTGAACCAGGCAGTTATGTTGACCGGAAGCCAGCAGCACCTCGAGATTCGTGCGCCGTGAATTGATAACCCGTGGGGTTTCAGTCCTGACCACCATTCCAGGTGCCGCAGGCGTTGCACACGATGCCACAAGGTTTTGGGAGCCTTCCACTTCGACCACACAAATCCTGCAGGCACCTGTGGGTGAGGCCCCTTTCAAATAGCAGAGGGTGGGAATATCGAAACCGTTTCGTTGTGCTACCTGAAGAATTGTTTCACCCGGTGAAAAAGAGAACTCTTGACCATCTATGACAATTACACTTTCAGAACCCATTTTAACTCCTGATTTTTATAACGTGCAAAAGTAAGCGATAGTGAATAAATTCCCAAGCGCCGTCGAGTATAGCAGAAAGAAATATTTTTTTTCAAAGCTTTTTTCAAAGCCATAATTAAACATCTCGGAATTTCTATAACTTATTGAGAATAAACGAGTTTTCGAAGCGTGAGTTTTTAGCTCGCACATGGAATAATGGAAAAGTGGAATGATGGAATGGAATGGAATGTCGTAGATCCCGTCTTTAGCGGGGATGGAAATTCGCCTTCTACCGAAAGGATT
>JAIWDV010000123.1:0-5698 GCA_048632525.1 Bacteroidales bacterium
AAAAGGCTTGGTAAGGTAATCAAAGGCCCCTAACTTCATGGCCTCCACCGCGTTTTGCACTGAGGAATACCCTGTCATAACAATGACGTACACACTCAGTTTCTCCTTTTTCACGGTTCTCAGGATGTCCATCCCGTCCATATCAGGGAGTTTCATGTCCAGCAGGGCCAGATCATATGTACCCCTCAGGATTGCATCGAGACCAGCCCTACCGCTCATACAGATGTCCACAGAATGGCCCTTGTCCGATAAGGCTACACGACACCCATCGCAAATGACGCGTTCGTCGTCGATGATCAGAATATTACCGGGTTCCATGTGGCTGGCCTTTTGTTTCCTTAGAAGGTGCGTTTTGGAGAAGAGGAATCTCAATGGTAAAGCGGGCACCCTGCCCCGGCTGGCTGGAGACCTTTATATCCCCCTGGTGGTTCCAGACGATTCTATAGCTCACGGACAGCCCAAGGCCGGTTCCCTTTGCCTTGGTAGTGAAGAAGGGTTCAAACACTTTGCTTATGTTCTCTGGGGGGATACCACGACCAGTGTCTGCGGTCTCGACCCTCACGCACCTTTGGGCCGGATCTATTTCGCTCCGGATGCTGATCGTCCCTTGGTCTTGGATTGCTTCCACGGCATTGAGCAAAAGGTTAACAAAAACCTGATGCATCTGATTTACGTCTACAAGAATATCCGGCATTTCGCTGGATAAAAGCTTCTCCACGCGGATGTGATGTAGGCGAAACTCGTTTTCCAGAATGCTCAGGGCCTTTTCCATTATATTATTGATATTGGCAAAGGTCTTTTCAGGCTCCTTTTCCCGCGAGAATTCCAACAGATCCTGAATGATGGTTTTGCACCGCATGGTCTCATTGATGATGATCTCCAGACCTTCCTTGAAAGGCCCTTCCTCGGTAACCTTTTTGAACAGGTTTGTGCTGTAAAGCAGGATGCCACCAAGCGGGTTGTTGATCTCGTGGGCGATCCCCGCGGCCATTCGGCCCAGGGCCGATAGTTTCTCGGTCTGAAGGGCCAGGTTGTCATACATGGACTTATGTTTTTCGATGAGTCGAGCCTTATCTATGGCGCAGGCACATTGCTCGGCGATGGAGACCAGGAAATTAAGCTCCTCGTCGGAAAACTTCCTTTTTTCGGTGAAAAAGATTCGAACGATCCCCACTACATTGTCTCCGAGGAACAGTGGGACATCAAGCATCATACGAATCCCTTCCTCCCGTGCCTCCCTCGGGTACTGAACACGTGGGTCAGCCTGAACATCTTCAATAATTATGACCTTGTTCTGCATGCATAATTCAGTGATGACCCTGTGGGTAGAGACGTGTCCCTTGGAAAGGTAACGCTCGCTCAAGCCATATGCAGCGCTCAACTCCAATTTATCTGTCTCCAGATTAAGGATCCGGAGAAGGGAACCTTTTGCATTGATGGCCTCAGTGACCAATTTCACTACCAGGTCCAATACTTCCTTAACATCTGTGCTGGAATGTACTGATGTGCTGACATCCCGACATACACTATAGAACCTCGCAATATTAGCAGAAGTGTCCATGGCAAGCTCCTCTCTCAATTGAGAAGGTATTTGGTATTTGGTATCCGGTACTGGTTTAAAGCAATAATATTAACTTAGGTTGTCAGGTTCACAGTTCACAGTTCAGGGTTTCCCGCTGAAAGCGGGATTTAGCCTCACCGCTTTGCAAGCGGCATCTTCGAGCGGCGGGGTCGCATTTTTCATATTGCTTGACATAGTTGATGGACCTATGAACAGCAGCAGTTACGCGCAATGGGCCACCTCTCAATATCTCAAAACCGTGCAGTTTTCATCAGTTAACCTTGAACCATGAACCTTTGAACTTTGAACCTGAGTACCAATATATTATTAAATCAGTTTTGCAGTGTCAACGGGAGTGATGCAGCAATTATAATTTTGTAATTGGAATTGCTGTGATACAAAGTCGGGATGAATCGCCGGGTGAAGGACCTTGGAGGCTGTCTGAGAATGAGATATTTTTTCCAAGATCAAGGAAGGCGAAAATTATAACCACAGGAATACATTTAAGTATTTCGAGGATTATAATTTGAGCCTGACGCAGAGATTGGGGAAAATAGCCATTCTCGGACAGCCTCCTATGGGGCCCACGACGGAGCTGTCTGATCACCCTTAAGAAATGTAATCCTTCTCTGGTTCAGACCGTTTGCATTCATAAGATATAGATGATAACGGCCTTTTCTGTCGGAGCTGAACATGATGTACCTTCCGTCAGGAGACCAGCAGGGATCTTCGTTGTTGCCTCCATCCTCTGTAAGCCTTCTCAAACGGCCACCATTGGGGTCCATGGTATAGATGTCAAAATGCCCGGCATCCTGTGATACGAAGGCAATTCGGTTCAGGGATGACCAGACGGGAGATGTATTATAACTGCCTTCAAAGGTCAGCCTCTCCTCTGTGCCACTGATCAGATCCACGAGATAAATCTGCGGGGATCCAGATCGGTTCGAGACAAAGGCTATTTTATTGCCGTCCGGTGAAAAGGTCGGTGAAACATCAATCCCCCAATGGTTAGTCACCTGTTTGATGATTTTTCCATTCAAGTCAATGATGAAGATATCCGGATTGCCTTTGCGACTGAGAGTCAAAGCCACTCTTTTGCCATCAGGGGACCAGCATGCGCCAATATTTAACCCCGATCTGGCTGAAATTTGCTTTACAACACCCGAACTAACATCTTGCATATACAGCAGGGTCCCCCCGTCTTTATAGGAATTGTACATAATCTTCTTTCCATGTGGAGACCACCTCGGCAGTAATGCAATGCTTTTATCCGAAGTTTTTTGCCGCACATTATGTCCGTCATAGTCGCATACGTAAACCTCTTTATGGCCTGAACCGTTTCCTACAAAAACCAGCTTGCTAAGGAAGATACCGGTCTGACCGGTTAACGTCTGGATGACATCGTTACCAAGCCGGTGCATCAGCTGCCGGTAACTGCTGATATCTCCTAACGCCCTCTTGCCTAAAATCTGTCGGCCCCAAAACACATCGAACAGCTTGATCTCAACTTCTACATTTCGGCCTATGCACGTGTAATTGCCCTTCAACAGAAGCTCCGCACCAATCACAGACCAATCCTTGAAACGGATGTCTTCCAGTGTCGAAGCTGAGTCACTGTCCTCCAAAAAGGCCTCTTTATCCATAGGAGTGAAATATCCACTGCAATCGAGGTCATTGGAGATAACGCCTGGCATATCTCTAACCAGTTCCGGGTGCTCGTTATTGCGGCTCAGGTTTTTGAAATCCGTGATGGCAATATTGAACTTCCTTATAGCAGGGGCATTGATGTCTATGTAAATCCTGCCAAAACAATGCATTGGAAACAAAAGAGAGACAAATATCAAAATCCCCAGCCAGCAAAGGGGAAAAGTAGCGCCCTTTGCGAAAAAGGGGACCTTCAGGTTTGAACGCATAAAATCAGGAACCTCCGGAATACTGTTATCCTTCCATCTCCATAAGATTAAAAGTAATTTCAAATTCTTCATGGGTCACTCTGTAGCCGGGTGGAAACCGCGGTAAGGGGTCTGACTGCTCAACAGCCTTTAACACGGACTGGTTAAACATGACATTAGATGATTTTTTTGTAAACCACCACTTCAGAATACTTCCATCGCTTTTTGCTTTAACCACGATTATGGCCTCAAGATCTTCCTTGTTCAGGGCAACAGGATAGGACCAGTGGCTCTTAATCCAGTCCTCTACATCTCTTTTGTATATTTCTATGGCCATACCGGTAACAGGTGAACCTCCCGCAAACCCTTTGGTGGGCTTCCCTACGCCCCGGTGTTCCAATTCAGAGATCGCCCGGCTAACATGATCATCATCTTCTGCTTTGACCTTTTTTTCGATTTTTGACAGGGCCTGGTCGATGCGCCTGGAAGCGTCTTCCTCTTGCGATTTTACTTTCTTTTCTATTTTTGAAAGAGCTTTTTCAATGCGCTTAGAAGGGGGTACTGCTGGTTTCTTGGCCTTCTTTTTTTGCGTTGAGAGGGTTCTCTTGGCAATTACTACCGGTTTTTCCTTCTTTTTCGGTCTGCTAATTCGCTTTGCGGGTGTGGGTGTGGTTTTTTTTGAACTGACTACGGCTTTACCGGTCTTTGCCTTCGCGCTTCCTTCTACCGTGGCAGGTCTTCTGGTCGGCAATTGCACAAGATTGACCTCATAGACCGTGCCTCTAATCCTCCGGGTCGGTATGTGCTCCGGAACGAAAAAAATCGAGGAAAAGACAGCCAGGTGAAGAACCAGGGATATAATGAGCATTGTGCGCCATTTTGGCTCCACCTGATTATTAAGATCGGGGTCGCCCCACAAGGCTTCCATAGGAATCAGTCCAAAGGCACGGTAACCATGCCCAGTTTGTCTATGCCAGCCTGCTTGACCTTCGCAATCACTTTTATAACGAATCCATAAGGTACTTCTTTATCCGCCCGCAGCAGAATTTCCTTGTCTCTCCGGTTTTCAAAGATCTTTTGGATTTTTATCTCCAGGTTGTCAAGCTTGATCCGGTGTTTTTCTATGAAAATTTCTTTTTCTTTATTGACCGTCAACATCAAAGGTTCTTCCTTGGTCTTGATATTCTTGGTGGTAGTTTGCGGGAGATTGACCTCAACACCCTGCATCAGCATAGGGGCAGTCACCATAAAAATAATAAGAAGCACCAGCATCACATCCACGAGCGGCGTGACGTTGATCTCCGACATAAAACTCTTGTTATTGCCCCTTTGATTCATGGTAAGTTCATGTGATGTAAAATGTTACTATATGCGCGTTCTGACACCCATATGTCTCTTAAAAAACTGCCTTTCCACTGTACTCAGAAAATCAGATGTGAAAATATCCATCTCTGCATCAAGCGCTGAAATCTTATGGGTAAAATAGTTAAATGCCACAACTGCCGGTATTGCAGCGGCCAACCCGGCCGCCGTAGCAATGAGGGCTTCTGAGATCCCCGGCGCAACCACAGCAAGGTTGGCTGAACCCTTGATACCTATTGCTCTGAAAGACTCCATAATTCCCCATACTGTGCCAAAGAGCCCGATAAACGGAGAAGTGTTCCCTGTGGTGGCCAGAAAACTTACGCCCCGCTCCAGCCTGTTTATCTGGTCAATACTTGCCTTTTTCAACGACCTCTCCAAATTGTCCATGATGACCTGCTCGGACCGTGAAGGCTCCTCCCCACCTGGGGCGTGTGAGCCCTCCTGGGAGTTTACAGAGGCCTGAATTTTCCTGAGCCGATTGAATTCGCCATATCCAGCCCTGAAAAGACGGGCCACCGGGCTGGACCTTAAATCCTCACACGCTACATATATCCTTTTTAAATCCCGTCTTTCCCAAAACATCTCCATGAAATCTGCAGTTTCATTTTTTGCATTTCGAAGCATTCTGTATTTCACAAAAATAATTGCCCAGGAGGTAATAGAAAACAGGAAAAGAACCAGCAAGACAAATTTCACCATAAGACCGGCATGGATGATCATCTGGACAATGTCATGGCCAAAGGCACTTTCAAATGAAAAGCCCACTGGAATCTGCGTAATAAATGGGATAGTTATCATTATGACCTCATCAATCGCCTATATTTTATACCACATAGTTCGTAAAAAAAACATCTTTCCCGGATAACCGCAGAAATTCAGG
>JAIWDV010000124.1:0-5688 GCA_048632525.1 Bacteroidales bacterium
TACGGGAAAACCGACCGCTTCCAAATCCCCACAAACCTGCCCGCCATTGCCGACCTCTTGGGATATGCCCGTTCCGTACATGACAGGCGAGGCAGGCGGGTTTGGAACATGGTATTTGGCAATTATGTGGCAAAACCAGCATCGTTACGAAGACTTCGGGTCTTCAGTTTTTTCCATCCCTAACCCTGAACGTTGAACCCTGAACCTGTGAACGTTTACCTTCCATAAAAGCCTATTCAAAGACTAAATTACCATCCCTTACATCCATTCTCAAATGATCCCCTTCTTTAACAGATCCGTCTAAGATTTTCATGGCCAAAGGGTCCTGAACAAGGTGCTGAATGGTCCTCTTGAGGGGCCTTGCACCATACACCGGATCAAACCCGGAATTGGCAATAAACTCTTTTGCCTTATCCGTTAGTTCTAAGGTGATCTTGCTGGCCTCGAGACGCTTAGCCAAAAGTCCCATTTGGATTTCCACGATCTTTTTGATTTCCTCGGGGCCGAGTGAGTTGAAGATTACGATCTCATCAATCCGGTTCAGGAATTCAGGCTTAAAGGTGGACCGGAGAGCATCCATCACCCGCTTTTCCATCTCAGGGCTGTTTGTGTCCCCCAATTCCTGTATCCATTGTGTTCCCACATTGGAGGTCATGATAAGAACGGTGTTTTTAAAATCCACCGTCCGGCCTTTCCCATCTGTCATCCTGCCGTCGTCCAGGATCTGGAGCAGGACATTAAACACATCGGGATGAGCCTTCTCAATCTCATCGAATAGGACCACAGAATATGGATGTCTTCTCACGGCCTCTGTCAGGTAGCCACCCTCATCATACCCCACATAGCCCGGGGGAGCGCCTATGAGCCTTGCAACTGAGTGTTTTTCCATGTATTCTGACATGTCAACGCGCACCATGTACTGCTCATCGTCAAAAAGAAATTCCGCTAAGGCCCTGGCAAGTTCTGTCTTGCCCACGCCGGTAGGTCCCAAAAATATAAAAGACCCTATTGGTCGATTGGGATCCTGCAATCCGGAACGAGCGCGGCGAACTGCATTGGCCACAGCAATGGTTCCTTTTTCCTGGCCGATCACCCGCAGGCCTAAACGATCCTCCATATTCAAAAGCTTCTCTTTTTCACCTTCCATCATCCGTGAGACAGGGATTCCGGTCCATTTGGCGACCACTTCTGCAATATCTTCACTGTCTACCTCTTCCTTGAGCATCTTTTGATCGGCCTGGAGTTCCTCAAGTTTCTTGTTTTCTTCGTTCAGGCTTTTCTCCAGCTCTATAAGAGTTCCATACTTGAGTTCCGCGGCCTTAGTGAGGTCTCCCTGTCGCTCAGCAATCTGCGCATCAGATCTGGTGGATTCGAGCCTTTCCTTGATATCTCTGATATTGGAGATGGTTTCCTTTTCCCTTTTCCAGTGGGCGGTCATCTCATCGGTTTGCCCCCTTAGTTCGCTCAAATCTTTCTCAATTTTTTTGAGTCGATCTTTGGATGCCTGGTCCTTTTCTTTCTTTAGGGCCTCTTTCTCTATTTCGAGTTGAGTGATTTTTCTCTGAATATCATCGATCTCTGCCGGCATGCTATCAATTTCAATCCTTAACCTGGACGTGGCCTCGTCCACGAGATCTATGGCCTTATCAGGCAGGAACCGATCCGTAATATACCTGTGTGATAATGTGGCCGCGGCTACAAGGGCTGAATCCTTGATACGCACACCATGATGGACCTCGTATTTTTCCTTTAGCCCGCGCAGGATCGAAATAGTGTCTTCAACAGTGGGTTCTTCCACCATCACCGGTTGAAAGCGCCTCTCCAGGGCAGCATCCTTTTCAATGTATTTTCTGTATTCTTTTATGGTTGTGGCGCCTACGCACCTTAATTCGCCGCGCGCCAGGGCAGGTTTTAGCATATTGGAGGCATCCACAGCCCCTTCGGCAGCACCGGCACCTACCATAGTATGTATCTCGTCTATGAAGAGGATGATTTGTCCATGTGCATCGATCACCTCTTTGAGCACGGCCTTGAGCCGATCTTCAAATTCCCCGCGGTATTTCGCGCCGGCCACAAGGGCCCCCATATCCAGGGCTACTACTCTTTTGTCCTTCAGGGTCTCGGGGATATCGCCCTGGACTATTCTCTGCGCCAGGCCCTCCACAATGGCGGTTTTGCCAACCCCCGGCTCGCCAATTAGCACCGGGTTGTTTTTGGTTCTCCTTGACAGGACCTGGACGATCCTCCGAATCTCATCGTCCCTACCGATCACCGGATCCAGATCCCCTTTTGAAGCAATCGCTGTCAGGTCTTGACTGAAGCGCTCCAGGGCCTGGTACTTGTCTTCAGGGTTCTGATCCGTAATCCGCTGACCACCCCGGATGTCAACCAGGGCTTTCAGGATCATATCCCTGGTAATCCCTGCAACCCCAAGTAGTCGTGCCGCCTCTCCCTCTTTTTCCCCTGTCACGGCCAGGAGGATATGCTCAAGGCTCACGAATTCATCTTTCATCTGTTCGGCTTCAGCAAAGGCCTTGTCCAGGACCGCCTTGGAACGGGGTGAGATGTAGGCCTGTCCCACGCCTGAGCCGGAAACCCGGGGAATTTTTTCCAAAGCAGCATCAAAAGATTCCATAAGCTGCCTCTGGTCAACCCCGATTTTCCCCAAAAGTGACGGGATTACGCCCTCAGTTTGCTCCAGGATGGCTCTCACAAGATGCTCGGGTTCAATCTGTTGATGGTTAAATTTTTCGGCTAATTGTTGTGAAGTCTGTATGACTTCTTGTGTTTTTAAGGTAAATTTATCAAATCGCATGTTTTATTCTCCTCCAGTAATATACGTTATTTTATTGTTGAATATTTAGCAGTTTAGCAAAAACTGATTAAAATTAAGTTCTATCAAGGGATATGTCAATATGTGGACATTGGATTGAAGGCATAAGGAGCAAGGGGGAAAAGGGACTGGGCAAATGTCAGGTCATAATACCGGTGGATTTTCCCATATCCAACTCTCTTGAGCCCTTGGCCCTTATCTTCGGTTTGATTACTTCTTTAAAAAAACGTAATGCCTCCTCGGCATCATTGTCCATCAGTATTGCTTCAATCCTCATTTTCTCTTGATCTGAAAATTCAATTACAACTTTTCCCATTTCAATTCCTCTCAATCAGGAAATGCTATTATAGAAACGCGAACGGGCCGTTTGCATGTTCTCAGTAATCATGAGGAATACCCCTGATATGTAAGAGAAGATGCTCACGGTCATCCATGTCCTCAATCCAGCCATAATTGGCATCGTGTTTGGTATCCAGATCCTTTATGTATGGTTTGATGTCAAGCAACGGTGTCCCATCAAACACATCCATGCCTGATGTAAGGATTTCGTTATTTGTAATGCCTTTTATGCGAACGATGCTAATGCCGATGGGGTTCGGTCGAACCGGCGACCTGCTTGCAAATACTCCAACCTTAACGCCGTCGGTCCATGGAGGCGATACAATCTCTGATAATTCTCGCTTAACACGGTGTATATAATAGATAACGTAAATATAACGAAATCCATCAAGTTTATAAAGGCTATCAACATATTGGGAATCAACTACTATACGGAAATCTCCTTCATCCTCCTCCACTGGTTGATAGGGCGCATTGTCAATATATGGCGTTCTAATAACTCCAATCTGCTTCAAATGGAAGTTCAGGGACTTTTCCGTTTGGTTTTTCTCTTTTGACGACTTTTGGGATTTCTCTGTTTCGGATATTGCTCCCAGTTTGGGAACCCCGCTCTGTTCCAGTTTTTTGTTTGCCAGTTCTATATGTTTGTTCCCTTTTTTCAAAATTTCAATGGCCTCTCTTAGTTCATGGCCGACTTCTTTAAGTCCCAGGTTAACTATTTTCTTGAGCCATTTCTCATTATCTCGAATATGGTCATTATTATGGTTTATCCAATAAGGCATCAAAAGCTTTAACTTTTCAATGTCGGATGTGGATTCCTTTTTATTGTCTAATTTCTCTGTCATATTTCTATTACCCCTTTGAACAATCGCGCATAACCTCCGTCAAGGAGGCATATCTTTTCGTAAGCGTTCACAGGTTCAGGGTTCACCGTTCAGGGTTACATTTCTTTCGTTGGCCAGTCCCGCCCCGGGATGGGGCAAAATCATCATGTCTCAATAAATTGTACAATGACCAAGACGTTTATACCGGGGACACATCCCCCAGGCCATGCACGAAATAGTAACTAATGGCCACCATAAGGGAACTTAAAACGAAAACTGGTACAAAACCCACTTCGCCGATAAGCCATCCTGCCATAAGCGGAAAAACAGCCGTAGAAAGGCTCATGGCGCCTGTGATTCCGCGGTAGAGCGCCCTGTTTTCGTCTTTGCTGATTTCTATGAAAATGCCTTCCGCGGAGATCTCTCTGGCGCCTATACCAAAGCCCGATAAAAAGAATACGGCCAGATAAAAATAGATAGGAAAGTTAACCAGCGTGATTGCCAGAAGAGGGAGCATTGTCCCGATTATAATACACCCCTTGAACACACCGCGGAATCCATGTCTTTTTACCAACCTGGCCCATACAAAATTTGATACGATCATTCCGATTATCTGCAAAAGCAGATAGGCGCCTATTTGTTTGCCAGTCAGCCCATAGCTTTGTTTGGCCAGGACTATATAGAAAGGGAGTAGCGTCAATCCGAATCCTGAAAAATTTATCATAAAGATATAGTTTCGGAGATTCCTGTCATTGCTAAATCTATAAGGAATTGTCTTTAACACCCTGATGAAATTATAGCTTTCATGCTTTTGTTGAATTTTTTTCTCTTTTATGGCCCAGAATCCGAACGAAGCTATAAGTAGCATCACGGCGGCAAGTAAGAAGAGCCGTTGATAGTTAACGGGATACTCCAGCACAGAAAGTATACGCTGGGCCACAAGTGCCGCAATAAGTATGGATGCACTCTTGAGAATCTGGCGCCAGACAAAAAAAGCCTGTCTCTCCTCCACAAGCAGCGATTTTCCAAGAATATCAAGATATGAAACGTCTGCGAAAGTACCAGATATGGCAAAAATAAACATCAAAACGAAAATGAATATAATGGTAGAGCTTTCGGAATATCGTCCTGTCTGCCATAGAATTAGCGAAACCAAAGCCAGAGCCAAGACCCTCAGGTTTATTCCCAAAAGAAGAAAAGGCTTCTTTCGCTCCTTCAGGTGGAGGTAGCTGGCAAATAATAATTGGCCGATAATGGGAGTTCCAACCATAATAGCAGTCAAAAGCCCCACCTGGAAATTGCTTCCGCCCGACTTTACTACCATTGAAGGAAGGATTGTGTTTATGTTGGTGAAGGTAGCGGCGAAGGCAAGGAATACTGCGTGCCAGAGAAAAGCGATGAAATTTACATTTTTAATGGATAAATAGTTCATGACTGCATTGTGATAAAAAGCGAAAAATTTTATAAGGATCTACTCTCAATTAGGGGAAATACCCCATAAAAAGAACTTCACGGAAAGATTAACCATTTTTATCTAAAAAGCAACATCGGCGCCAGGACTGCTCGATACCCCATTTCTACCTTATGATCAATCCAGCAAGGCTATTTCAAAGTCAAATTACCATCCCTAAAAGGGGAGGCTTGAATGGTGACCCAAATAGGGTCCAAATATGTAAATAAAATGAATTTAAA
>JAIWDV010000125.1:0-5682 GCA_048632525.1 Bacteroidales bacterium
CGTACCCACCTTAGAAAAAGAGACGCTTAAGCAGGGACAGGACTTCAAATATTCTGCCATAATGGAGGTCCGCCCCCAATTTGAGATAGAGAACTATCTGGGACTCGAGGTGGAAAAAGAGACATGTTCGGTCACTGAACAAGACGTCCAGGATCAGCTTGCTCAAATAAGGAATGCTCACGGCACTCTCACTTCCATTGACTCCAACAGGACCATCAAAAAAAATGATCACGTGGTTCTCGATTATCAGGGATTTGAGAAAGGGCAGCCTCTCGAAGAAATTCATGCATCAAATTTTCTTCTCAAAGTTGGGGGTAATGATTTTCATCCTAAGTTTGAGGAATCCCTGATTGGTCTCAAAAAGGATGACGAAGCCGAAACCAAGGTTGAATTCGAAGTCAGTTACCCTCATACAAAGCTTGCCGGAAAAACTGTAGACTTCAAGATTAAGATAATAGATATCAAGAAAATGGTACTGCCGGAGCTAAATGATGAGTTTGCCCAAAATCTCGGGGCTGACTTGAAAGATTTGAAGGACCTGAACAATAAGGTCAGAGAAACGATCCTCGCTCAAGAGGAGAAAAGAATCGATAGCGAGCTAAAACAAAATTTACTTAAAAATATCTCAGACAGTGTTGACTTTGAACTTCCTCAGACCCTGGTTGAAGCGGAGATTGAACAGGTTGTTGAAAACGTCAAGCAGAATCTCATAAGAAGTGGCTCAAACCTGGAAAAAACAGGCCTTTCGGAAGAAAAACTTCGAAAAGACTTTAGACCTGCTTCAGAAAAACGAGTCAAGAATTTGCTCATTTTGGGCGAAATAGCTAAACAGGAGAAACTTGCAGTAAATGAAGAGGATCTGAACCAGGGATTCAAGGACTTGGCTGCATCCACCGGGCAGGATGCTGAAACCCTCCGAAAATATTATCAGGCGAGAAATCTCATGGATGCCCTGGAAGAAAAACTGCTGGAGGAAAAAACATTGAATTACCTGGTGGAAAATGCTAAAATTTCCCTATTAGATCCTCAAAGCAAAAATAATTCTAAAAAAAAGGAGAATGATTAGGCCTTATGCTGATTCCAATCGTGGTTGAACAGTCAAGCCGTGGCGAACGGGCTTATGATATTTACTCAAGGTTGCTGAAGGATCGGATAATCATTATGGGAGAGGAAGTGCTCGACGCTATGGCCAATACCGTCATAGCCCAAATGCTCTTTCTGGAATCCGAGGACCCGGACAAAGACATCAACATGTACGTCAATTCTCCGGGTGGGTCAGTTACTGCCGGAATGGCCATCTATGACACCATGCAATACATCAAACCGGATGTAGCCACTATCTGCATGGGTCAAGCCACCAGCATGGCAGCCCTGCTCCTTGCAGCCGGGACAAAGGGGAAACGATATGCCCTCCCCCACTCCAGAATCATGATTCATCAACCTCTCGGAGGAACCCAGGGTCAGGCCACCGATATAGATATTCACGCCAAAGAAATATTAAAAATGAGAGATACGTTGAACCATATCCTTTTTCAACATACTGGCCAACCAATTGAAAAGGTGAAAAAAGACACTGAACGCGACTATTTCATGACCAGTGAAGAGGCAAAGGAATATGGCATAGTAGATAAAGTTATCACCACAAGAGAAATGCAAAACCAATTAAGCAAAGACAAGAAGGCATGAGACTATGAGTAAGAAAAGTGACTCCAGTGACGATTTGATGTGTTCGTTCTGCGGAAAGAGCCAGGACGAAGTGAAGAAACTTATCGCAGGTCCTTCTGTATATATTTGCGATGAGTGCATTCAGCTGTGTAACGAAATTATCGCCGAAGAATACACGCAGGAAAGTGAAGAAGACTCGTCATCTGAGTTATTAAAGCCTGCCGATATAAAAGAAACCCTTGACCAGTATGTGATCGAGCAGGAGAAACCAAAAAAGACCCTGTCTGTGGCGGTTCACAACCATTACAAGAGGATTAGCACAAAGGTCGATATGGAAGGCGTGGAGATCGAGAAAAGCAATATCCTCCTGATTGGCCCCACAGGGTCAGGCAAGACACTTCTGGCACAGACCCTGGCCAAGATCCTAAAAGTCCCTTTCACGATTGCTGATGCCACAACCCTCACTGAGGCCGGATATGTGGGTGAAGACGTGGAAAACATTATTTTAAACCTCGTTCAAATGGCTGATTATGAGGTGGAGGCTGCGTGTAAGGGCATCGTTTATATCGATGAAATCGACAAAATAGCCAGAAAATCGGACAGTCCATCCATTACCCGCGATGTGTCCGGGGAGGGGGTCCAGCAGGCCCTTTTAAAAATCATAGAGGGGACCCTGGCCAACGTCCCGCCCAAAGGGGGCAGAAAACACCCGCAACAGGACTTTGTAAAGGTGGACACAAGCAATATCCTTTTTGTTTGCGGCGGTACCTTCAATGGTCTGGACAAAATAATCAGAAATCGAATCGGCAGTAAATTGATCGGCTTTGAAGCAGATATCAAAGGCAAAGGGGAAATTGATATTGATGAGATAATGGCTTTAGTCCAACCTGAAGACCTCATCAGGTTCGGCCTGATACCGGAATTCATCGGAAGAATACCCATAGTCGCCACGTTAAACGAATTAAGTCTGGACGCCCTTGTAAGGATTCTGACAGAGCCCAAAAACGCCCTCATCAAGCAGTATAAAAAACTGTTTGAACTGGAGCACGTTAATCTGAAATTCACCGATGCCGCCCTATTGTGTGTTGCTAAGGCTGCATTAGAACGCAAATCCGGCGCACGCGGCTTAAGAGCAATTCTTGAATCTGTAATGTTGGATATCATGTATGAAATTCCTTCTTCTCCGGAAATACAAGAGTGTGTGATCGGTGAAGAGGTCATAACAAGGGGTGAGTCTCCTCTATTACTTTATGAAAACCAGGTAGAATATGCATAAATCAATGTTCAATTTAACGAAAAGAGATCAAAGCGATTTCCTGAAAACGGAAAAATCGTACTATCCGCTTCTCCCACTCAGAGACGTTGTTGTTTTCCCCAACGTAGTGGTCCCGCTCTTTGTGGGGCGAGAGAAATCCATTAAGGCGCTTGAATATGCCATGTCTCATCAAAAGGAAGTCTTCTTGTCTGCTCAAAAAGACGCGAAAGTCGATGATCCGTCTCCCGGAGACATATATTCTTTTGGCACTCTCAGCACTGTTCTTCAGTTGCTAAAGCTGCCCGATGGTACAGTCAAGGCCCTGATTGAAGGGAAAGAAAGGGGAAGGATTGAGAATATCCTGGTCAAACAGGAATTTTTCATGGTCGAAGTGAGCAAAATTTCAAGACGGCACGAGACAACAGTTGAGACCAAAGCATTAGTGCGAACCATTAATGCCAGCTTTAAAGAATATGCCAAACTAAACAGCAAAATCGGACAGGAAGTTGTTTCAACAATGATCTCCATCCAGGACCCTGAACGTCTGGGAGATACCATAGCGGGTCATCTCACCTTGAGGGTGCGGGAGAAGCAGGAGCTTCTCGAAACGCAAGACCTGAACAAACGGCTGGAAAAACTTTTTGAAAAACTTAACAATGAGGTAGATATCCTCAGGCTTGAGCAGCGCCTCAGGGTAAGGGTCAAAAAACAGATGGAAAAGACCCAAAAGGATTATTATCTCAACGAACAGATGCGTGCCATCCAAAAAGAAATGGGCACCAAGGATGATTTCAAGGCAGAGCTCAACGAACTCGAAAAAAAGATCAAGCGAAAGAGGCTATCCAAGGAAGCACATGCCCGGGTTAAGCAGGAATTCAGCAAGCTTAAGATGATGTCTCCCATGTCGGCAGAGGCCACCGTAGTGCGGAACTATATCGACTGGATCATCTCTCTGCCCTGGCACGAAAAAACAAAAGGAAAATTGGACATTGAAGAAGCTGAAACGATCCTGAACGAAGACCATTATGGACTTGAAAAGCCAAAGGAGAGAATCCTCGAGTACCTTGCTGTTCAAACACTGACCAAGAAAATGCGAGGCCCTATCCTGTGTCTGGTAGGCCCCCCAGGCGTTGGTAAAACCTCATTAGCCAAGTCGGTGGCGAGGGCCACCGGGCGAAATTTCGTTCGCCTCTCTCTCGGAGGGGTTAGAGATGAGGCCGAAATAAGAGGACACAGAAGAACGTATATTGGAGCGCTTCCGGGAAAAATCATTCAATTCCTTAAGAAGGCCAAATCAAACAACCCTGTCTTTTGCTTGGATGAAGTTGACAAGATGAGCACCGATTTCCGTGGCGACCCGTCTGCAGCCCTCTTGGAGGTCCTGGATCCGGAGCAAAACTTCGCCTTTAATGACCATTATCTTGATCTGGACTATGATCTGTCTGATGTATTCTTTATCACCACAGCCAATAACCTTCACAGCATTCCGCTGCCACTACAGGACAGAATGGAAATTATCCGGCTGCCGGGCTACACAGAACTGGAAAAACTGAACATCGCAAAGCAATTTCTTATAAAAAAGCAGACCGATCAAAACGGCCTTCAGTCTGAGAACATCTCTTTCACTGACAAGGCCATTTATACAATCATCAGGACATATACAAGAGAAGCTGGTGTCCGGAATTTGGAGCGAGAGATCTCTTCGATCTGTCGTAAGGTGGCGAGGGAGATAGTAAAAAATGGTGTAGACAACAAAATATCCTTGAAGGCTCAGTCCATACACAAATATCTTGGTATACCAAAATACCGCTACGGGCGCACTGAAGAGAAAAGCGCCGTCGGTGTGGGAACAGGACTGGCATGGACAGATGTGGGAGGGGAACTCCTTCAAACTGAAGCTACCATTATGCCAGGCAAAGGGAGCCTGGTTCTTACGGGAAAACTCGGAGATGTAATGCAGGAATCGGCCCAGGCCGCTCTGAGTTATGTGCGGTCAAGGGCACGGCAGTTAAGACTTCCTGATAACTTCTATGAGAATATTGACATCCATATTCATGTCCCGGAGGGTGCTATTCCCAAGGATGGCCCTTCTGCAGGTATCACACTTGCTACTTCAATCGTCTCCGCCCTGACGAGAAAACCAGTCAATCATGATATTGCCATGACAGGTGAAATCACCTTAAGGGGAAGAGTCCTGCCCATTGGAGGCCTTAAAGAAAAAATACTGGCAGCCCACCGGGGTGGTATAAGCAAGGTACTCATACCCTTTGACAATAAAAAAGATATTGAGGAGATTCCAGGAAAAATCCTAAAAAAAGTTGAAATAGTCCTGATTGAGCATATGGATGAAGTCCTGACGCAGGCACTGGTCCTGGAAGAAGGGGCAGAACTCTTTGCACCGGAAGAAGAATGCAAGCCTTTTTGCCTCACAGACACTATCAAAAAAACTGGAGAAGAATCTCCATCCGGTATCACAGCTCACTGAGCGGTCAAATAATCTTGACAAAAGCAATCCAGGCGGTTAGATTGATAAATTGACCGGGCGGATAGCTCAGTGGGAGAGCGTCGGCCTTACAAGCCGAGGGTCGCAGGTTCAAATCCTGTTCCGCCCACCATTATTATATCGGGGGCGTAGTTCAGTTCTGGTTAGAACGTCCCGCATGTAGATGCGGGAAGGTCGCCAGGATAACCCCTTTGTAATGTCCGTTTCGTGTAAACGGAAAATTCAACACTCGGGGACGTAGTTCAGTTCTGGTTAGAAC
>JAIWDV010000126.1:0-5648 GCA_048632525.1 Bacteroidales bacterium
TCTTGAGACCTACCAGAAAGCCCTCTATGACAGCTATATCTCGAAGGAGCTTTACAAGGTGCGCAATTTCCATCAGGCCTTCCAGAAAGGTCTATGGATTGCCCTGATCAAGGCCGGGTTCCAATATATTCTGGGTGGCAGGATATTGAAGGGCCGACTTCCCACCAAACCTGATTTTGTTCACCTGAAAAAGGTTGTGGATGTTTACGGTACGGATTCCCCCACAGATGAGCAAAAGGGGGTAATTAAATTCGATGGCAAGCAAACATTTGATAAAGAAACAGATGTTTATTATTCAGGTACAACCCATGAGGAAAAACAGCCTGCCCATCTTAAGATATTGGATCTTGACATCTGCTATACCAAATGTACTGAAGAATATCAGAATCCTTGCGTGAGCTTCTGCCCTGCAAATGTATACGAAATGGAGATTGATGAGGAGACCGGCAAGCGTATTATGAAGCTCAACTTTTCGAACTGTGTTCATTGCAAGACATGCGATGTAAAAGACCCCTATGAAAATATTACATGGGTGCCTCCGGAGGGCGGAGGAGGTCCGAAGTATACGGTTATGTGACCAGCGAGTTAAGTATGAAGTAAGCAGTAGGCAGTAAGGAGTAGGCAGAAAAGGGCAACAAATCTTTATGGTGCTTACTGCATACTATTTAGCTGGGAAAAGACAGTACGTATTGATAAGTGTATAATTTCGGGAAATTGTATATGTTCCGAAATATATATAAATGAGCCGAGGAGGATAAGTATGGCAAACACAGACACCCAGAGTATCCTGGTGGTCGGCAGTGGTATGAGCGGGCTCACTGCCGCTATTGAGGCAGCAGAGGCGGGCTACGATGTCTATATAGTGGAGAAAAACTCCTATCTGGGGGGAAGGGTGGCCCAGCTTCATCATTACTTCCCTAAATTGTGCCCTCCCACTTGCGGACTGGAAATCAACTTTCGCCGGATCAGACAGAATCCCAGGGTGCGTTTTTTTACAATGGCTGAAGTAGAAAAGATTTCCGGAGAGGAAGGAGATTTCGATGTCACCATTCGATTAAGTCCTCGTTACGTTAACGAGAAATGTACTGGTTGCGGCGAATGCGCCGAGGCCTGTACCATGGAAATCGAAAATGCCTTTAATTACGGTATGGATAAGATCAAGGCCGCTTATCTGCCACACGACATGGCTTACCCCATGCGGTATGTGCTGGACCCGTCCCTGGTAAAAAGTGATGAGGCCCAAAAGGTTAAGGAGGCCTGCCCATATGATGCAATCGACCTGGATATGGAAACCAGGACAGTGGAATTGAAGGTGGGCTCTATTGTCTGGGCAACGGGATGGAAGCCCTATGATGCCAACAAGCTTGATACTTACGGATTTGGACAATACCCGGATGTGATCACCAACGTCATGATGGAAAGACTGGCCTCCTGGACAGGACCAACAAAGGGAAAGATTGTTCGACCTTCTGATGGCAAGGCGCCTGAGACAATAGCTTTTGTTCAATGCGCGGGTTCACGGGATGAAAATCACCTCCCTTACTGCTCGGGCATTTGCTGTCTGGCATCCATGAAGCAGGCCACCTATGTGCGTGAACAATATCCTGACGCCAAAATATATATCTTTTTTATTGATATCAGGGCCACAGACCGGTTGGAAGACTTTTATAACAAGGTCAAGGAAGATGAAAACATCCGGTTTTTTAAAGGTAAAGTGGCCAAGATCACCGAGGAAGATGGTAAGGGGCTTGTTCTGAGGGTTGAAGATACAATGACCGAAGAGCTGCATGAGATTTCTGCGGATCTGGTTGTGCTGGCAACAGGTATGCAACCCAATACATCTGAGTCCCCTCTTCCCATTCAGGTCCCCTATGATGATTATGGGTTTATGGTTTCCCGAAACGGTAAACCCGGAATTCATGCTGCAGGTTGTGTAAGAACGCCGACTTTTGTTTCAGAAGTAGTCCAGGATGGAACGGCAGCAGCCCTAAAAGCTATTCAATCGGTTGTGAGGAGGTAAACTCAATGGAAAAAAAGACCGCAGTCTATATATGCACGGGATGTGGCATTGGAGATGCCCTTGATACAGAACAGCTCGGCAAGGTGGCTACTGATGAAGGCAGCGTCCCCATTTGCCGGATTCATGCCAACCTGTGCAGTCAGGAAGGTGTGGAACTCATTAAGAATGACATTGCCAATGAGGGCGCCAATACACTGGTAATAGCAGCCTGTTCCCATAGGGTGATGTATGATGCGTTTAACTTTGAAAGCTGTATTGTTGACAGGGTCAATATCCGGGAACAGGTGGTCTGGTGTCAGAAACCAGGGGATGAAGATACCCAGATGATGGCAGAAGACTATCTCCGAATGGGCATGGCCAAGGTTGACAATATGGAACTGCCTGAACCCTTTAAACCTGAAGAAGAAATATCCAGGGATATCCTTGTGGTTGGAGGTGGACTGACCGGGATGACATCGGCCTTGGAAGCCGCAAAAGCTGGCTGTTCAGTGGTTTTGGTGGAAAAAGAGGCCCAACTGGGAGGTTTTCAGGGCAATGTCCAGAAAATAGCGACATTCCCTTACAAGGACGCTCAGGATAACGATCTGGAACAACTGATTCAGGAAGTCACACAAAATGAAAAAATCAAGGTGTATACCGGGGCCAAGGTGGACAAAACCGCTGGAGGCCCGGGTGTTTTTCAGGCTACTATCAGCCAGAATGGAACCACGGCTGAGCATAAAATAGGGGCTATTGTGCTTGCGGCCGGATGGCAGCCCTATGACCCCGATAAGCTGGATAAAAAGCTCGGGTTCGGAGCTTCTCCCAATGTCATTACCAACGTCCTATTTGAAGAGAACGCTAAAGATGGAAAGATAACCCGACCCAGCGATGGAAAGGACGTAACAAACGTCGCCTTCCTGCAATGTGCGGGACAAAGAGATCCTGATCATCTGCCATACTGTTCAAGCGTTTGCTGTGTCACCGCCCTGAAGCAGGCCCTGCAGGTAAAGAACCAGAATCCGGATGCCAATATTTTTGTAGTGTACAAAGAAATGAGGACTCCCGGGCAGGCTGAGGACATTTACCGGAAGGCCCAGGAAGAAGGAATAATATTTATCCGGTGTCAGTCACCTGAGGTCAAGGCCAATGGTGACGGCCTGGTGGTTGAGGCCGAAGATGAACTTCTGGGTGAGACCGTTCTCATGGAAGACCTGGACATGGTGGTTCTTGCCACAGGTATGGTCCCGGTTACTGCCTTTGGTATGGATATCACTAAGGAAGAAAAGGAAAAGGAAGAGGAAGAGGAAAAAAAGGAAGACGAACTGGAAATACCTCTTGACGTTATCAGGCGTTCGGAGCTTTTGAACCTGGAATACAGGCAGGGTCCGGAGCTGCCTGCACTTAAATATGATTTTCCGGACTCCAATTTCATATGTTTCCCTTACGAAAGCCGGCGTACAGGTGTATATGTTGCCGGTTGTGTGCGTCGTCCCATGGGAATAGAGACGGCCCGGGAGGATGCGGCCGGGGCGGTTATGAAGGCCATCCAATGTATTGAGCTCACCTCCCAGGGTGCCGCGGTTCATCCCCGGTCAGGGGATATGACCTTTCCGGAATTTGCCATGCAGCGCTGCACACAGTGCAAGCGCTGTACGGTGGAATGTCCTTTTGGGGCCATTAATGAAGATGAAGAGGCCAATCCATTGCCGCAAATTACGCGATGCCGGCGTTGCGGTGTGTGCATGGGGGCTTGTCCTGAACGTATCATTTCCTTTAAGAATTATTCAGTGCAGATGATCGGCGCTATGATTAAGGCCATTGAAGTGCCTGAGGAGGATGAAGAAAAACCGCGCATTCTTGTGCTGGCCTGTGAAAATGATGCCTATGGGGCACTTGATATGGCAGGGCTTAACCGTATGAAATATAACGCCTGGATTAGGGTAATTCCCCTTAGATGCTTGGGGTCCATGAACCTTGTCTGGATTGCAGACACCCTTTCAAAGGGCATTGATGGAGTCCTTCTTCTGGGGTGCAAGCACGGAGATGATTATCAGTGTCATTTTATCAAGGGAAGTGAACTGGCTGATATCCGGTTGAGCAAGGTTTCCGAAACCCTGGATAGATTAGCGTTAGAATCTGAGCGTGTGCGTTTTGAAACTGTATCCATTATCGACTACGACAGGCTGCCAGGCGTACTGGATGAATTTGCAGCGACCATTGATGAGGTCGGCCCCAATCCGTTTAAGGGATGGTAATCTGTCTATTACCTTATAGTTCCACGCTTACAGGTTAAACGTATTATCATTTTGATAGTGGCAGAAAGCGTTGCGAGTTGCGGGTTTCGTGTTATAGCCATATTTTATGGCGCAAAACATAATATTAAGCCTGTAACAACAAAATTGCAGAGCGAAGTGGCGCTTTATTCAATCAGGAGGGATAAGCATGAGTGTGAGAGTTGATCCGAGTTTAATGAAGGACCTGAAGGCATTCGGGCTGAAAGACGCTAATAAATGTATGCACTGCGGAAACTGCACAGCAGTATGCCCCCTTTCAACGCCGGAAAATCCGTTCCCAAGGAAACTGGTAAAGTATGCCCAGATGGGTCTCAAAGACAAGATCTTAGAGAGTCCTGAGCCCTGGCTCTGTTACTATTGCGGCGACTGTTCGGATACCTGCCCGCGGGGTGCGGATCCCGGTGAGACCATGATGGTGATGCGGCGGTATCTCACATCTCAATATGACTGGACAGGTTTTTCCCGTAAATTTTATACATCAGAGAAGTTTGAGATTGCGGCTATTGCTGTTGTTGCCGTGTTTATTGGTTTGATGTTATGGATTTTCAGCACATGGGGAATAACTGAAGGAACACCTGACTTAGAACATGCCCGCCTTAATTCAGTATGGCCCGCGTGGGGTATCGAAATTGGCGATTACATCATAGGCGGCGTACTTTCTTTTTTCCTTTTGAGCAATACCTACCGGTTTTTTAGGTTTGTAATGGGTGATTTATGGAACAAGATTCCCCTTGAGATTTATATAACCCAGGCCAAGGAACTCCTGATCCATGGTCTCACTCAAAAAAGATTTGGCGAATGCACGGACAGAATGCAATGGATTGTCCATCTTCTGCTAATGACCGGTTATAGTACAATATTTTTCATGGTTGTGGTTTTTACCGCAGGGGGTATACACATCATAGGGCTTTCCTGGGAGGGGATCATGTTCCAGCGTGATGTGATCTATCCATTTTTTCATCCCTGGCGCCTGTTGGGGTACTATGCCACTTTTGCGCTCCTATACGCCACTACTTATGCCATGATCGGACGTATAAGGAAAATCAAAGCCCCTTATAAGAATTCTCATCCTACGGATTGGATGTTCTTAATTCTATTGCAGCTCACAACGCTCACCGGCATTTTCATTCATTTCACCCGGCTTTTGGACTGGCCTATGACCACCTATGTCCTCTATGTGATTCACCTAATGGTGCTTACACCTATGCTTGTATTGGAAGTGCCTTTTTCTAAATGGGCCCACCTGGCCTTCCGTCCGGTGAGCATTTATCTGGTAAAGGTGCAAGAGAAATATAATGAACTCCAGAAAGGGGCCTCATAGGGCCATTTTGGATTGATGATTGCGGATTTTG
>JAIWDV010000127.1:0-5627 GCA_048632525.1 Bacteroidales bacterium
CGACATGCCGTGGGGAAGGGTGACCCCGGCGTTTCCGAAACCAACCCCCGCAAAAGATGCGGCGAGCAACATCATGCCACGGGCCTCATCGTCGCCCGGGTCTTCAACGGCACGGACAAGATAGGCAGCGCCCATGCGCATCGCCTCAAGGGACCATATGTCGCTCACGGGATTGGATCCCTGGTATGCTGGGCGGAGGATCGGCCGCTCAGGCCTGGGACGCCTGTTGAATGGCATAGCAGTGTATGATTCGATGGCATGAGTGAACACATCCAACCCGGTGCATGCGGCTGCCATAGGGGGCAGAGTTCTGGTGTTATCAGGATCAACGATTCCCAATGTCGGTTTAAGCCGCCTGTGCGCAATGCCTGTCTTTGCATGCATCTTTTCAAGATCAAAAATCGCCACACCCGTGGTTTCGCTGCCTGTTCCCGCCGTTGTGGGAATGGCAAAGAGGGGCTTGAGTTCTCCAGGGATGGGAACGCCCTTTCCGATGGGGGGATTCACGTAATCCAGAAAATCGGCAGGATATGTGACATAAAGGTTAGCCACCTTGGCCGTATCAATGGTTGAGCCGCCCCCTACCGCTACAAATCCGTCAAATGAATCAGATTTTGCAAACTCGATAGCTTCCTTGAGAGATGAATCAGTTGGCTCTATCCGGACACGATCGAATAGTGAATAGGAAACATTTTCCCGGGAGAGCGATTCTAAGACCGTCTCTACCGGTGGCATCCCGGTCAAGTTGGGATCTGTCACCACCATCACCCGTTTCAACCCGAGCTCAGACAGATCCATGCCCACCTCACGGGTCGTACCCGGGCCAAACCGGATGTTAGATGCGGCCATTTCAAATGCATAATCGTATTCCATGTTTTCCTCCTTTTTAGGGATTTGTGGAAAGGCAAAAACCCATAACCATTGATCAAACAACTCAAATAGAATATACCAGTTCTGAATAATTTTTTTCCAGAAGTATTTTTTTGGTGGTATATGAAAACACAAAGCTTGAAATCTGACACTCTACTTCTTCTCACTGCGACCATCTGGGGATTTGGCTTCGTGGCCCAGCGGGTCGGGATGGATTACGTAGGGCCATTCACCTTTAACGGGTTTCGATTTGCCCTGGGCAGCCTGACACTTGTTCCGCTTCTTCTGATAAGTAACAGGCAATGGGCTATTACTAAAAGTCTTCTGCCGCCCATAAACACCAGAATGATAATATTCGGCGGCGGGCTGGCGGGATTTGCCCTTTTTATGGGTGCAACGCTACAACAGGTTGGCCTGGTTTACACAACAGCGGGCAAGGCAGGCTTCATCACGGGACTGTATGTGGTCATCGTGCCCATTCTGGGGCTTTTCTGGAAACAGCGGCCAGGCCTGGGAACCTGGCTTGGGGCAATACTTGCAGCAGCGGGACTTTATTTATTAACCATCACAGCGGAGTTTACTATCGCGTTTGGCGATTTTCTGGAACTTGCCGGGGCCTTTTTCTGGGCAGGTCACGTCCTGATCATAGGATGGCTTTCGCCTCGAATAGACCCTATCAAACTGGCGTTCTTCCAGTACGCGGCCTGTTCATTCTTGAGTCTTATAACGGCAGTCATAACAGAAGTAATAACGCTTCACGGGCTTTTTCTGGCAACCATACCGATAGCATATGGAGGGTTAATTTCTGTGGGCATTGCATACACACTCCAGGTAGTAGCTCAGAGATATGCCCACCCTGCCCATGCTGCAATTATCTTAAGCCTTGAGGCGGTCTTTGCGGTTTTAGGCGGCTGGCTCATCCTGGGTGAAACTCTGTCAGAGCGCGGATTACTCGGCTGCTCGCTTATGCTCGCGGGCATGCTATTGTCCCAGCTTCGAACCTATGTCTTTAGAAAGAGATAACTCGATCCATTACAAGATGGAGGCGTTTACAGAGAGTAGTCCCCCAGCCATTTTCCCTGATCAATAATCCAGGATTTCCTCATGAACGTTAAATATATAGGCTATCAAAGCTGCCCTTATCCACATACCGTTTCTTTCCTGTCGCCAGTACATGGCCCTCGGATCAGAATCGATTGCCACATCAATTTCATCTCTTCTGGGAAACGGGTGCATAATAATCGCATTCGGTCTTACCTTGGTCATATCAGAGGGTCTGAGTTTAAACTTGGAAGTATCAGTTTTACCTGACTCTCCAGCAATTGCATCATATTCATCCTGAATCCTGGTCATGTAAATTGCATCGGCTTCAGAAAGAACATTAGCCAAGGCCTCGGTCTCAATATGAAAAGGAATTTTGTGCTCTTCGAGGAAACTGCACACGTCTTCTTCCATCTGAAAGGCCTGGGGAGCTGTGTAGATAATCTTAACGTCTTCAAAATTTTTCAGCAGGTAACTCAAAGATCTTACTGTCCTTCCCCTTTTAAGATCACCACACATCATAATTGTTTTTCCATCAAGTCCGCCCTGTTTAGAAAATGAATATTGCAGGGTATAAACATCAAGCATTGCTTGTGTCGGATGCTGATCGCTCCCTGAACCGCCGTTAATAATAGGAACCGGACGATTCGTACGAGTATTCAGAAGCCAGGCAGCACGTTCAGCCATGTCCTGCCCTTTATGTCTTATAATAATCAAGTCGGTATAGGATGAAAAGGTGCGCAAACTATCATCAAAGCTTTCACCCTTTACCTCTGATGAAACTCTGGCATCACGAATCTCAGAGGTTTTCATCCCCAGAATGTGGCAGGCGTTTTCAAAAGACAGAAAAGTCCTGGATGACGGCTGAGCAAAATAGAGCATAACACGTTTGTGGAATAGGATATTTTGCAGGAAAAATGAGCCGGCTCTGGTCTTTGATATATGCCTGATTCGATTCGTAATTTCGTATATGTTGTCAATGATTTCACGATTCAACTGCTGGGAGATAATCATGTCAAAAAGCCGACCATTTTTCGAAAAACACTCAATTTTTTCCTCTGTTGGAAGTTCATGAAATTCAGCAAATTTCTGATCCAAAATATTCATTTGACCCTCCTGACAACGTTAGGGTTAACCAAGCGCTTTATATCACAGATACAACTGACTGCTGACAACCTATCACGGGCATTCCTAAAAATTGTTAGCAAAATAAGCATCCCCATTGATTAGATTCAGCTTAGAAAAAAAAGAGGCTTGGTGTCAAGTGAAAGAGGCGCTATCACACCACTAAAACCTCTCATCAAGAGTGTCATTTCTTTTGACACATTTTGATGGTTTTTGACAATTTTCGGCACCTCTGGAACAGGAATCACAGCGATTTTGTGCTAACTGCCGGGAATTCAAGGCGATATCCCACCCAAAACATATGGCAAGGGTTTTGCATCACTTCAATATCGGAAACGGTCAGCAAGGCCTTTGAGATCGTATTATTAAGAAAATGCATGATCAAAATTTATAACATCTCATGCACACCGTCAGCTGGTTAATTAATGACCACCTCAGCCTTTCTGCAGCATCGGTTGAGTATATGTTGAATGCTCTTATGGGAAAAGTCATCAAACATTACATGAATCCGTTACATATCTATTGCAGACTGAGGGGATTGGGCTTGGCAAAGACCCCGGCAGCTTCCCTGTGCCGGATATATGAACGCATAATATTCAGGCATCTTATTGTAAAAAAAATTGATTGCATCTGAACTGTTGTGGTGTACGACTAACAGCCAAAAACCTACAGGTGAATTCTAATAGCAGATTCCCTTCCCTTTACTATTTACATCAACCACTGCCTATCCAATCCAAGAAGGAGAACATATTAATGGCAACAGGTTTTAAAATCCTTATTCATAAAAACAGCGACAATCTGCACCTGAAATTAATGGGTGATTTCGACAGGGCATCGGCATACGAAGTACTTAACGCTTTAAAAAAGAACTGCCGTGGGGCTTCAAGAGTCTTCATACATACCAGTTGTCTGAACCATATCCATCCATTCCCGCGGGATGTATTCCATAATCAACTTAACATGCTAAAAAAACGATCTTTCCTGGTGGCCTTCACCGGTCAGAATTCGGGCAAGTTAATCCCCAGTGGAAAAGAATTTTCTTAGATTTACTCATTGAGACTAAGAAAGCACAAAGAAGGGTGTCAACAAGCTATGATACATACCAATCAGAAAGCCGTGAGGCCCCAATCAACGGATCTGCCCAGCAGTAAGTTTTTCACCAATATAAACCATGTGATCCGTAATCGCATGGACTCCATCATAGAGATGACAGACCTCACCCTTGGAACAGGCCTCACAAAAAAACAGCGTGAATATCTCGAAACTGTTAGGATGTCTGCGGATTCATTGGTAACTTTTCTAAATGATATCCTGGACTTATCCAATATTGAGGCCTGCCAGCTTGAACTGGAAGAGATCGATTTTGACATACGCAACACCCTGGAAAATGCGGCTAACGAGTTGACAGTAGATGCAAAAGCAGCAGGACTTGAATTGAACTGGCATATCGAGCCTGATGTCCCAACCGCTCTGACGGGAGACCCGGGCCGGCTTTTCCAGATCATCATCAATTTGACGCAAAATGCCATCAGGTTCACAAAAGAAGGAAAAGTGGTTATAGGATTAAAAGGAGAAAAAAAAGAAAATGGCGTAGTTGTTTTGCATTTTGTGGTATCGGGCATTGGGACTGGAATTCCTCGAGAACATATGGCAGACGTTTTTAAGAGCTTTACGCAGGTAGATGGATTCCCCGTCCAAGACCATGGCAGCGAAGTATTGGGTTTGAGTTTGTCCAAACACCTGGTGGAGATGATGGGCGGCCGCATTTGGTTGGAGAGTGAAATGGGACACGACAGCACCTTGCACTTCACTGCCCATCTTGCACTAAGCCATGGAAAAATCGGAGATAAGCTGCACCTGATGGATTTAGATCTGTCTGGTCTGAAAGTCCTCATTGTGGATGATAATGAAATCAACCGCCTGGTCTTTCAAAATATGATATGTTCACGCGGCCTTGTGTCTGCAGAGGCGGTAAATGGAAAAGAGGCAATTATCAAGGCCAAAAAAGCGTTCAAATCAGAAAATCCCTATCGACTGCTCTTGTTGGACTTACAAATGCCAGGAATGGATGGATTTGAGGTGGCAAGAAAACTGAAAGACGAACCCTGTGGGACGGATATGAAGATCATTTTGCTCACTTCCGTGGGGCAAAAAGGTGATACAGCGCGTTGTAAAGAGTTGGGCATATCGGGATATCTGCTCAAACCCGTGGAACAATCAGAGCTTTTAGATGTCATTTCTATTTCCCTCGGACACACGCCTGGTGAAAAAATGCCTGTCGTTACCCGCTATACGATCCAAGAAGCCCGAAGGCTAAAAAATCCTCTGACAGTAAAAAAATAGCCTTCAGAGCCAATTTCAAAACGCCCCCTTTCACTCAATCTCTGCATCATGCTCGAATTTCAATCCTCGAAATATTCAATATATGGATGCCTGTCCCGCTGTATTTAAGCGGGATGGTTAAAAATTTCGCCTTCCTTGACCTTGAGCAAAATTGAACGTTTTGAAACTAGCTCCTCATTCTATTGAACAACAGATTGGCTCCAAAATTCACCACCCGCCTTCGGCAGATTGCGGCTCCCAGAAAAAAA
>JAIWDV010000128.1:0-5615 GCA_048632525.1 Bacteroidales bacterium
ACGATTTCTTGAACAGTCCAATTCGCTATTTTCAGGCCATCGATCATCTTGAAATGCACTACACTCTCAAATCCGAGGTTTTACTCAACTGCTTTTCTCCATGCAAAGCTTCCTGAGCCGCGGCTAAGCGCGCAATAGGCACACGATAGGGAGAACAGCTTACATAATTCATCCCAACCCGATGGCAGAAACCAACAGATTTTGGATCGCCGCCATGTTCGCCGCAAATTCCGATCTTTAAATCCGGTTTGGTCTTGCGTCCTTTTTCTATGGCAATTTTAATAAGCTGCCCTACTCCAGTTTGATCGAGTGTCTGGAACGGATCTTCAGTCAGGATGCCTTTTTCATCATATTCTTTTAAGAACTTCCCTGCATCATCGCGGCTGAAACCAAAAGTCATTTGCGTTAAATCATTTGTGCCAAAAGAGAAAAATTCAGCTTCTTCGGCAACTTCGTCAGCCGTTAAAGCAGCTCTCGGAATTTCAATCATAGTTCCCACCATATAGTTTACCTTAATGTTCATTTCTTTCTGGACTTGTTCAGCCACGCGTACAACAACTTCCCTTTGATTGGCTAACTCAGCTTTAGTTCCGATAAGGGGAATCATGATTTCAGGATATACTTTTACTCCTTCTTTAGTTAACTGGCAGGCAGCCTCCATAATAGCGCGCGCCTGCATTTCTGTAATTTCCGGGTATGAAATACCCAGACGGCAGCCGCGGTGTCCGAGCATCGGATTAAATTCATGCAGAGAATCTACTTTTAATTTTACTTCCGCTGCCGTTATCCCCATTTCCTTAGCCATTTCTTCCTGATTCTTTTCTTCATGAGGCAGGAATTCATGCAGAGGCGGGTCTAATGTGCGAATCGTAACGGGCAGGTCGTGCATTGCTTTGAAAATACCGTAAAAATCTTCTCTTTGATAAGGCAGTAATTTATCAAGCGCTTTACGCCGTCCGGCTTCATCATCCGCTAAGATCATCTCACGAACAGCTTTAATGCGGTCGCCTTCGAAAAACATGTGCTCTGTACGGCAAAGTCCGATTCCTTCTGCGCCAAAGTTCCGAGCCACATTTGAATCATACGGTGTATCGGCGTTTGTCCGGACATTTAATTTCCGCACTTCATCGGCCCAGATCATTAGCTCTCCAAAATCGCCGGAAAGTTCGGGATCTATGGTTGGCACCTTACCTTCAATCACCTCGCCTTTTGATCCGTCTAATGAAATCCAGTCGCCTTCTTTGTAAACTTTGCTATTAACTGTCATTGTTCTATCTTTATAGCTGACTTGCAATTCGCCGCATCCCGCCACACAGCAGGTTCCCATTCCACGCGCTACTACGGCGGCGTGGGAGGTCATACCTCCGAGGGCGGTTAAAATACCCTCCGCAACATTCATACCGCCGATATCTTCCGGTGAAGTTTCGATGCGTACTAAAATAGTATTTTCGCCTCTTTCAGCCCATTCTTCCGCATCATCGGCATGGAAAACTATGCGTCCCGTCGCTGCGCCCGGCGAGGCGGGAAGCCCGGTGGTAATTACATTTTTATCAGCTTTCGGATCAAATGTCGGATGAAGCAGTTGATCTAATTGCTCCGGATCAATGCTCATAATAGCCTCTTCTTTATTGATTAATCCTTCTTTAGCCATTTCAACCGCGATACGGACGGCTGCCGCCGCTGTTCTTTTCCCGCTGCGGGTTTGCAGCATCCACAAACGTCCCTTTTGAATAGTGAACTCAATATCCTGCATGTCGCGGTAGTGTTCTTCAAGCTTTTTATAAATGCCTTCTAATTCTTTGTACGCTTCAGGCATAATTTCTTCTAATGTTTTATGCGAAGGATCGCTCTTGGTAGTTTCATTTACCGGCTGCGGAGTTCGGGCGCCAGAGACAACGTCTTCGCCCTGGGCGTTAACCAAATATTCGCCGTAGAATTTGTTTTCTCCTGTAGCAGGATCTCTTGTGAAAGCAACGCCGGTAGCGCAGTCATCGCCCATATTGCCAAAGACCATTGCTTGAACATTTACAGCCGTCCCCCAATCTGGCGGAATTTTATTCAACTTACGATAGGTAAGAGCGCGGGGATTATTCCATGAACCAAAGACAGCGCTGATTGATCCCCATAATTGTTCCCATGGATCGGTAGGAAATTCAGAACCTGTTCTTTTCTTTATCTCGGTTATAAACAAAGCAACTAATTCTTTTAAATCATCGGTGGTTAATTCCGTATCCAGCGTTATGCCTTTTTTTTCTTTAACCTGATCAATAATCACCTCAAAAGGGTCTTCTTCTTCTTTAGATTCAGGTTTCATATTTAAAACAACATCGCCGTACATTTGCACAAACCTGCGGTATGAATCCCAGGCAAAACGTTCATTACCGGATTCTTTAATTATTCCTTTAATAGTGGTTTCATTCAATCCCAGATTCAACACGGTATCCATCATGCCTGGCATAGATGCCGCAGCACCGGAACGCACGGAAACAAGCAAAGGATTTTCGGAATCGCCAAATTTGGCTCCCATTATTTCTTCAACGTGTTTAATTCCGTTTTCTACCTGTATCTTTACTTCATCATGATATTGACCTTTATTTTCAAAAAACTCCGTGCAAACATCAGTGGAAATTGTAAAACCCGCCGGAACAGGCATGCCTAAATTTGACATCTCTGCGAGATTAGCGCCTTTACCGCCAAGGAGTAACTTCATTGTTGCGCTACCCTCAGCTTTACCAGCTCCGAATGTATAAACATATTTTTTTGACATAAAAAAACCTCCCTAATGAGTTTTTATAATTAATTTATATTTTTATTGCCAATTGATAAGCAGGCAAATATACATTTGTCGAATATTTATGTCAAGCATAACATAAGGCAATTTAGCCCTTGATCCCCCGTATCTTTTTAAAATATACTCAACCCTCAACCGGGAAGAAGAAACTCACACAATTCCACATGAATGCATATTGGAGGTCCCTATGAAACATTTCATTGTTGTGCTCTTTTTAATGCTTTTTATTACAGTCAATGGTTCCCTTTATGCCGGCGATAGCGGTTCCGCGGGAGATTGTGCGAAAGGGGACACAGCTTACAAGAAACTTGATAACAAGACAGCCCTGGAGTTCTATCAAAAAGCGCTTGAAACAGATCCAAAAAATTACGAAGCGGCATGGAAGTTGGCCAGAGCTTATGTGGATGTGGGAGAACAATTGCCTGATAAAAAAGAACGTAGATTGCATTATGAGAAGGCCTATGAATATGCGGGAAAAGCTGTGGAAATTAATCCTGGCGGGTCCAAAGGGCATCTTTTTCTCAGTATTGCCATCGGTAGGGTTGCTCTGGATGCAGGGGCTAAAGAAAAGGTCAGGTTGTCAAAAGAAGTTAAGGTTGAAGTGGATAAGGCCCTGGCCATTGATTCCCAGGATGACTCCGCCTGGCACGTGCTGGGCCGTTGGCATCGGACATTATCCAGTTTGAGCTGGATTGAGAAAAAATTTGCCAACATCTTTCTTGGAGGCGTACCCAAAGAGGCTACCATGGAAAATGCTGTCGAGAGTTTTAAAAAAGCGATTCAATTGAATCCAACCAGTATTAATCACCATCTGGAATTGGCGAAAACCTATGATAAAATGGGAGAAAAAACCCTCGCCGTTCAAGAATACCGTGAGGTCTTAGAAATGCCCATAAAAGATGCGGATGACGAGGATCACAAAAAAGAAGCTGAAGAGCGACTAAAGAAGTCAGAGTAACCTGCCCTTTTGGTATCTTTTTCCATATCCCTTAATTATGCTGAAATCAATAAAAGAGAGTCCGCTGTACCATATTGCCAACCCCAGGAGTATCGCCTTTTTTGGGGCCTCCAACAATATCTCTTCCATGGGGACCACCCAACTAATATCTCTCAAGGCCCTCGGCTTTGAAGGAACCGTCTATCCCATACATCCCAAAGAAGATCAGGTACAGGATCTCAAAGCCTACCGGAGCGTCATGGATTTGCCCGATACGCCGGATCTGGCCGTGATAGTACTGCCAACGAGCATCGTGCCCCAAATACTGGAGGAGTGCGGAAAGAAAGGAATCAGGCATGCTATTGTGGTTTCAGGCGGATTCAAGGAGGTGGGGGGTCATGGCGTTGACCTGGAAACAGAAATCGTGGAGATCGCCGATAGATACGGCATACGTTTTTTGGGCCCAAATTGCATCGGCGTTTCCAACCCGCATCACAAGCTGAATACCACATTCTTCCCTGATGAAGGATCCCCCGGGTTTATCGGCCTGGCCTCACAGAGCGGCAGTTTTGTCACCCAGATGTTTGACTATCTTTCCAGGTTAGGCTTGGGGTTCAGTACGGCCTTTAGCGTCGGCAATGAGGCGAACCTGGACATTGTGGACTGCATGGAATACCTCGGGGCCTGTCCTCACACAAAGGTTATTGCCCTCTACATCGAAGGCATCAAGCGAGGAAGGGCGTTTTTTGAAACGGCCAGGGCTATTATTCCCCACAAGCCCATTGTGGCCCTTTATGTGGGCGGTTCCGAGACAGGTAAGCGTGCGGGTTTATCCCATACCGGGGCCTTAGCAGGTCCAGACCTTTTATATGACGGTGTGTTTCGCCAAAGTGGCATTATCCGGGCACGCTCTGTTACAGAATTATTTGATTTTTCCTGGGTACTGGGCAGCCTGCCCACACCGAGAGGGAACAAGGTGGTGATTCAAACCCATTCGGGCGGGCCGGGCGCGGCCGCGGCGGATTCCTGCGGAAGTGCGGGCCTTGAACTGCCTGCCCTGTCAAAAGAAACATTAGAGAAACTGGCCCCCTTTGTTCCCCATACGGGCAGCATAAATAATCCGGTGGATCTTACCTATACGAAAAACCCGCTGGACTATTTTTCAGGTATTCCAAAGGTCCTCCTTGAGGAAAATAACGCTGATATTCTACTCATGTACTTTCTTATGCCCCCGCATACCGTCAGACTTTCCTTGGAACAAATGGGTTTCCCCAAAGATCAGGTCATTGAGCAAACAACCAGATTAATCAGTGCCCAGGTGGAATCTATCGCGCGCCTGCTTGAAACCTATGGCAAGCCCTTTGTCGGCTACACCTTTCGCAGCCTCGAAGAACAGTTCACACGGGAGCTTCTGGAACGGGGGGTGCCGGTATTTCCGGACCCCGAACGTGCGGCACGGGCAATAAAGGCATTGGTAAAGTATGCCGATCTGCGGGAAAAGTCTTAGTAATATCCCTCTCCCTGGCATGTAATGCACCGGTCCCCCTGGGAGGTTGAATAGGCCTCCCCACATATGGAACAGACCTCGATATTTCCTTTTTTCTTTCGTCCATACATCCCGGTTACCTGAACGGCCCGACAGGATAAAACAGACCTTCGAGCACTGAGAATCTCTTCAAGCAGGGTTTCCAAGGAAAGGTTCTTCTTTGGAACCCTTCGCATGTACCAGTTATAGATCTTCGGGAACAAAAGAGTCTTTTTTAGATCAAGCCAGATCCGATATCCATTCAGTTTCCTTTTGTCATAAAGAGTTAATGCAAACTTGTCCCAGTCCAAAACCTTAAGCCATCCGTTGCCAACGGTGCACGGGGTAAATATCTGAACGGC
>JAIWDV010000129.1:0-5609 GCA_048632525.1 Bacteroidales bacterium
AGTCAGAATCTCGACCGTATAATTTTTAATCATGAAGAGGCCGGGGATTACACCCTCTCCGCCAGCCAGGCAATTCAATATCTGTGATCTTTAAAACCGAAAGAGAGGGGCCTCTTATTTTTTGCGAGGGATCTTGATCTTATCACAATGAGAAAGGTACGGTCAGCGTCTTTTACGAGGGTTAAGAGACAAAGAAGGGATTGAAGACCCGAAGTCATCATTAAAAACACTCATTTTACCAAGTAATTGCCAGTTTAGCTCCAAGTTTTGGATTGGGGATGTGGAAGCGGTCGGCTTTCCCGTACAAAACGTTTACAAAATGACGTATGGTGATGAAAATGCAACCTTTGAACCTTTGAACCCGTGAACGGCTACAAATATGTTTACGTTTAAAGGATAGCAATATGAGTTTATACAAAATACATCCTATTGTAATGGGAACGAAAATTTTTGATAAAGGCATGATGACTTACCAGCATGACTATGGAAAAACGTATACGATCCCTATCTATTGCTGGTATTTAGAAGGAGGGGATAAGAAATTTTTACTCAAGCACGAGGCGAGAGATTATGACTAACATGTCATTGGGAGAAAAATACAAGAAGGCTGTGGGCGTTATCTGCAAACAGGGGATGGTGCCTTTCCCTGTTAACGATACGACCATTTCTATTATGAAACATGTCGTTGGGGACGACGAAGATGAGCTGGATTTTATCCATGCGTTCAATGATAAGGCCTCCCAGACCATGGAGGAGCTTAAACAATCGAGTGAGTTCCCTGAAGAGAAGATCGAACAACTGGCTACGAGCCTCGCAAGGAAGGGATTGCTCTTCAATCAGCCCAACTCAAAGGGGGTTATGGTTTACCGCATGCTCCCCCTGATGTTGGTTGGATTGATGGAGTACAAATTTATGGGTGAGCTGAAAGGAGACGAGAACGAAAGACGGCTCGCGGAATTATTCCAGAGGCTAATGGATGAGGTCAGGGACCGGATCCAGGAAAACTACGACCAGTTAGTCCCCATGCTGCAAAGCGCTCCACCGGTCGACCGGACCGTGCCCGCACGAAATACAGAAGACGGCAAGACCATTAGAATCATTCCTCTTGATAAGGACATCGAGGTGCCCGCAGAGTTCATCCTGCCGAGCCAGTCTGTGGAGGAAATTATTGATAAGTTCGACGATATCGCGGTAGGCCACTGTTTCTGCCGGCAGCGGCGAAAAATCCTGGGGGACCCCTGCGATACGGACGCACCTGTGAGAAACTGCTTCACCTTCGGTAAATCCGCCCGTCATACTGCCGCCCAGGGCTTTGCCCAGATGATCACGAAAGAAGAGGCACGTAAGATCATGAAGGAAGCCGAGGAGGCCGGCCTCGTTCACAAGGCTTTCCATCCCAACTCAAAGGTGTCACGTCCTGAAACGAGTATCTGTAACTGCTGTAAGGACTGCTGCGATACCTTGCGTCTCTGGCGGGAGGGCGCATTCCCCCTCATTAATTCTACCTACTACGTGTCCGTGATTGATGAGGCTGCCTGCACAGGCTGCGGGATCTGTGTGGAGCGATGCCCCACCGAGGCTATACAAATCAATGACAATGGAGTGGCCGAACGTGATGAGAATGCCTGCTTCGGATGCGGCGTTTGCGCGCGCTTTTGTACGGAAGAAGCCATTTCGCTGAAAGAAGGTTTGCGTAAGGTAAGCATTCTTCCACCACGCCTGCGACGGTCGGCTTGAGATCATTTTGAAGGAATGTAGGGCGCTAATAAGAGAGGGGTCTGTTCTTGACTCTTACTCTTATTTTTTGTGAAAATCTTGATTTTATCACAATGAGAAAGAATCAATAGGAGGAGGTATTATGGCAGTAGAGGCGGCTTTCGATAATGAGAAATATATAGCAGAACAGACATCTGAGATTCTTGAAAGGGTTAATAAATTTGGCGATAAACTCTACCTCGAATTTGGCGGAAAACTTCTCTTTGATTATCATGCTTCCAGGGTCTTACCCGGATATGATCCAAATATCAAAATGAGGCTTCTTCAGGACTTAAAAGAAAAAGCGGATATTTTGCTTTGCATTTATGCAGGTGATATTGAAAGGAAAAAAATAAGGGCGGATTTTGGTATAACCTATGACTCCGAAGCCCTCAAATTAATAGACGACTTAAGAGGATGGGGAATAAATGTCCTTGGTGTGGTCATTACCCGTTATAATAGCCAGCCCGCCTCTAAATTATTTAAAAACAAATTGGAAAGGAGAAATATAAAGGTCTATACCCATCAATATACAAAAGGGTATCCTACAAACGTTGATTTAATCGTAAGTGATGAAGGCTATGGGGCTAATGAGTATATTGAGACAGAAAAACCTCTGGTTATTGTTACAGGCCCTGGCCCTGGCAGTGGAAAGTTGGCCACATGTCTTTCTCAGGTATATCATGACTACAGGAGAGGAATAAATTCAGGATACGCGAAATTCGAAACCTTTCCCATATGGAATTTGCCCATTAAACATCCGGTAAATATAGCATATGAGGCAGCAACAGCGGATATTAAAGATTTCAACCTCATTGATCCATTTCATCTGGAAGCTTACAATGAAAAAGCTGTTAACTATAATCGTGATGTGGAAGTATTTCCTATCCTTAAAAGAATATTGAAAAAAATAAGTGGCGGTGAATCATTTTATCAATCACCAACGGATATGGGTGTGAACCGAGCCGGTTTTGCGATAACGGATGATGCGCTCATAAGGGAGGCTGCCAAGCAGGAAGTGATTAGGCGATATTTTCGATATCGTTGTGAATATGTGATGGGATTAACGAATAAAGAAACCGTCCAGAGGGTAGAACTCCTTATAAAAGATTTTAATCTTGAACCCGAGTACAGGAGTGTTGTTGAACCGGCTCGCCACGCCGCTTTAGAAGCGCAGGAAAGAGATAAGGGTAATGAAGGTATTTATTGTGGTGCGGCCATAGAGTTAAAGGACGGAACCATTGTGACCGGTAACAATTCCCCGCATCTTCATGCGGCCTCCAGCCTTATTATGCATGCTATCAAGCATCTATCAGGAATTCCTGCCAAGATTAAACTGTTGCCACCAAATATCACAGAATCGGTGAGAAATCTCAAAACGGAAGTGCTAAATGAGAAAACCCTCAGTTTGGACTTGATAGAGGCACTTATTGCACTCAGCATCAGTGCAACAACAAATTCTGCGGCTCAATTAGCTATGGAAAAATTAGTCGATCTGCGTGATTGTGAGGTCCATGTAACCCATATCCCCACTCCAGGAGATGAAGCGGGTTTGAGACGTCTTGGCGTTAATCTGACCAGCGATCCTAATTTTTCCACAAAAGATCTCTTTGTTACTTGAACCCTAAGTACCTGCCGACAATAGATAATGCAGATATCGTTTCTACTGCCTCAATAATTTCAGGTAGTGATATGCCGTGATTAAATTCTCCGAGATGCGGACCGCTTTCTATGACTATATCTTTTGCCCCTTTTTCAAAGGTCTTTATTTTGCTTTGAGAATATTCTTTTCCCTTCAGATAATCAGTAAATTCATCATCAGTTATTTCATTCTGGTCTGCTATTCTAAATATCTCTTCCATATAGCGGTCAACACCCATCTCTTCAATCATCCGGCAGGCAAGTCTCTCCAGGTCAACGGGTATTTTTCCCCTGAATTTCATTCCCACAAAACCATGATAATAACTGTGAAAGATATCGTTTACCAGTTCCTTTAGGAATTGTTCATCAAACAGGTCCCTGGCATCAACCGGCTTTCCATGCCTGTCAATTCCAACCCTGCTCTTGTCTTTATTGCGAAAGTAGCTGCCGGCAATCAGCAAGAGGCTCAGGATATGAACGCCTATATGGTTATAAATATTCCTGCTCATACCTTTGAAACAGATGAGATGTTCAAAGTCCCTGATACCTGATAGACCGAGATTCGGGTATGAACATGATTCAAGCCATCTATCGAGCCTCCCTGCCCGCCGCCATTCATAAAGGCCGTGGTCGTTTCTTCTTTGCCTCTGGACCCTGTTGTGAAAAAGGGGAATCGGAGCGGAATGGATAATCCCTTCAGCGCTCAGTTTCCCAAGTAGCCAGGCGTTTCTGGTGAGCATCTCCGTCAATTCTTCAAAGCTCAGTCGCTGCTCTTTTATTGTATCATTTGGATAGGTAAAATAGTCTTTGTCAGCAATAAAACCGATTGCATAATGTTCCGGATGAAGGTCAATCCTCAGGGGTATCTTAAGGGGTATTTCACGCAACCTGAATGTATAGCTCCCATGAATTTTAATAGGCTTTGGGATATTAAATCTCACAGGAAAAGAATAGTGTTGGGATCGAAGGTGGTGCATCCAGAGCGGCTCTTTGTAAAGCATGTGAGGGGGTTCATCAATGCGGGCCAGCTTGATTACGAGTAACTTCTTTTCTTGATCAATAACCGCCACAAGACTTCTTCCAATAAGGGTAGGGGGGGTAGAGATAGAAATGGATGATTGATTGAGTATCTCATGCAGGCTTATATCAGGTGCTTTTTCATTATAGTGTTTGCCTATCCTGGGACCGTTAATCGAAAAAGGAAGGTCTCCCAGCGCCTCTGCAACTGCCCTGTGAGGGTATCCGCTCGTAGTGGCAAGCAGACTGAGCAGGGCAGAAAGTGCCTGATCGGCAAGGTGCTCTGCATGGATAATCACAGAGCAGAGCGCACCTGCTATTTGTTTGTACATAAAATAGGCCTGTGTTTGACGTGTGATTATCGAGTCTTTCAGGCAATTTTTTAGTATGGATATTGTACCGAAATCAATAACATGGGGGCTGGTTTCAATGAGGTGATGAAGATGCCAGACAGCCAGGTATTTGGCTGAAAAATCATAAGATTTATCTATTAGTTCATTCTCTGATTGGTTTTTTTGCCTTTTTAAGGCTATATTGTTCATGGAATTCCGGAAGTTTTTTTCGAAAACCCTCTGCGCTCCCTCAGCCCTCAAACAGGCCCGGACGAACCTTGAAGACGGACTCTTTTCGTATCCGGACACTACCCGGCTTCGCGCCCCTGGGCTTGGTGACGTATCGGGCCATTGTGCATGAGACGGCCACGATTCCGCCGTTTCGTGCCTTGCTGTGAAAGGCGGCGACGGCGGCAGCGCGCTTGAGGGTCTCGCGGTCGGGATCTTCTTTCGGCTTTGCCCTGAGGATCACGTGGCTTCCGGGCATACCGCGCACATGAAACCAGTAGTCATTTGGCTTTGCCATCTTGAGGCTCAGGAAGTCGTTGTCCGCATCAGTCTTGCCTGCAAGCACTTTCCAGCCGCCCGGAAGCTCATACTCATATATATTGTGTTGTACTCTCTCTGTCATGGTTACTGTTTTATGTATGCTAAGAAATTGCGTAAGCGTTCACAGGTTCTGAGTTTCCCGCTAAAAGCGGGACTGAAAGCGGGATTTAGCCTCACCGCATCGCACCGCAAACGGTATCTTCGACAAGCGGCATCTTCGAGCGGCGGGGTCGCATTTTTCATATTGCTTGACATAGTTGATGAACCTATGAACGGCAGCAGTTACGCGCAATGTGCCACCCCTCGATATCTCAA
>JAIWDV010000130.1:0-5590 GCA_048632525.1 Bacteroidales bacterium
CCGACCCGCAATTGCTATACTCTTCATCCTTCCCAGTCTCATGTTCTCGGCATGTTCTTCCCAAAATATGCAGGATATTGATCTGATTATTTCTGATGCGACACTTATCGACGGGACTGGAAATGTACCGGTTTCAAACGTAAATATATTTATCAAAGACGGCATTATATCTCACATATCATCGAAATATATCAAACATATTCCGGCAAGTACGGTCCTTATTAATGCCACTGGTAAATATGTGATGCCCGGAATGGTTGATGTTCATGTACACTTCAGTAGCGGAGGCCTTGAACCTCATGGTCCACATACTAATGAGCGTATATTCAGGCAATTTTTATATTATGGCGTGACCACGGTCTTCAACTTAGGCGCTGACGGCGGCAGCACCAGCGAAATCGCTGAACTTCATAAGCGGCAGCGTGAGGGATTTGTTTTTGCACCACGTATCTATGGAACAGGCAACATGTTGACTGTCCCAGGTGGCCATCCGATTGCCACAACTGTCGCCGCGTCACTGCCGCCGGGTACAGACCTTGAAGCGATTGATTGGGAATCAAGGGGCTATACAATCATCAGAAATAATAGGCAAGCCCGTGAGGCTATTGCTAACAATGCAGCGCAGGGCATGGATGGCGTTAAAATTATTATTGAATCTGGCCCACCACCATGGGGCAACGACCATCCACGAATGTCTCCAGAACTAATCCAATGTATCGTCGATGAAGCCCGTAAATTCAGGCTGCCTGTATATGCCCATATATCGTCATTAGACGAAATGCAAGATGCTGTCAAGGCAGGTGTGCGAGCAATAGCTCATGGCGTTATGGATAAACCAATTCTCGATGAATCACTAATTCAAACGATGAAAGAAAAAGACATTTACTATATTCCAACCCTCGCTCTTTATTGCGGTTTCTACCGTTATATCGATGATCCCACTCTTTTAGCTGATCCATTTCTAAGAGAAGGCGTTTCAAGACATACAATAGAAAGTTTAAATAATCCATTATTCCTTAAAACACATAAGCAGCGAACCGCAGCTTGGGTTCGTCCTCGTATGAAAAATATTATAAGAGGTATTGGGGAAGCACATCGCTCAGGTGTGAAGATAGCGTTAGGGACGGATGCTGGATTTCTTTTTAACTTTCCAGGATACAGTTCACATTTGGAGATGGAACTTCTGGCAAAGGCGGGTTTATCTCCTATGGAAGTAATTGTCACAGCCACACGAAGAGGTGCAGAAATGCTTGGTGCAGATGACCTGTTCGGGACTATTGAAGTAGGAAAACGTGCTGACTTAATTTCTGGGGTAGAAAGTAAATTAGAAATATTAGAGGATTTATTAAAAATTCAAAATAAGCAAATAAATCAAGTTATGGATTCAATTAAAAAAATAGTTCTTTAATTGATTTAATTGAAAAACTAGACAAATCAATTAATGATCGGAAAATATTAGACCTACTTCTGCCTATTAAACAAAAAATACAGGAAGCTAAAGAGGAAAACTTTGAGTTAGAAAAATCACAGTTTTATAAAGAACGAAAAATCCTCGAAGAAAAAGATATTATCGGTCACTGGAAAACGGCTGAAGGAGGAGGGGGCGATGGAACTCTGTGCAGATATGTTGATCGAGAGATTCGGGGGCAATACTTCCTTAACGATAGGCGTCAGCTTCAAGGCTGGTTCGACTGCACGAAGATTTTGGAGCTCCAGTATTTCCCGTGACAATGGACTTATACTCCCCGGAAAAATCAGAAGCATTTTGTGATTGGTTACAGTGTAATCATCCAAATAACTGCTTCTTACAAAAGTCAGAACATAACTACTCGCCCCCCGCATAGCAGTATGCATTCTGCAGATGCATGGCAACCGGTATGTGTATCTGGTGGTTTCCGGGAGTCAGATGAAGCTTGTGGTCGGGCAGCCCGGCGATAAGTAAGGGTGGGAGGCAGATCTGGTAGCGGAGCGGGTGATGCGGATGCCGGAGCCACAGGTGCACAGCGACAGCCAGAGGAGGGCGTGGAATTGATTCAAACCAAGTCGCTCACAGAACAGATTACCCCTTGGTTCAAAGACATGTCGGGGAAGAAGAGGCGTTTCAGCGGAGCCCGAAGGAACCGGAGCCCCCGCTGCCGTCAATCGCACCCCATGCAGCCGGACCGTATGCTTCTGCGATGCCTTCGCCCAAATGCGCCCTGTTGTGTGGTTCCACTCATCGGGTGACATCACCCGGGACGAGGGTGCGCTCATATCGCGCAGACATCGTGCGAGGCATATTCGGGGGTGCTGCCATCGAATACACTGATGGTGACATCCTGCTAGCGCTACCGGAAACGATGACCATACAAGAGCGCCCCCTTCTCTCATGCGATCCCCGATCCCCTGGAGATCATGACAAGTTACCCAAGTTACTATGATATCACCCCACACCCCCACTGACTAGTAAAACTGCTCAATCTCGATGGCATGCGACATAGAACGCAAAAACTCAGTGCCGCATACGTCGCTATTCACAGGGCGCCCAATGCTTTGTTCAACCACAGTCCTTTTAGGATATGCTCGAGACACTCTCGTTCCGATCAGCATCAAAGCCTACCGCATCGCACCTTGTACAGTGCCAGTTTAATGGAAGGCGTGGCTTCCATTATGTTCCAGCCACACCGCTTTTGATATTCGGTTACGAGAAACATTATGCCGTTCATATATCAACGGATTGAATGATGGGTAACTTATGGAAAAGATATATATTTATAGATTATTGTTCTATAGATAGTATAAAGGATATCAAAGAAATCAACGACAATTCTCAAAACTATCGCGACATGGTTCCTTGAAATTATGCCTCGATATGTCTGTAATATATCTGAGGTCAATAATGCCAACCTTAACAGCAACTGAAGCAAGATCTAAGTTTTATCGACTAATTGACGAAGTGGCGGCGGCGCACGAGCCAATTGTCATAACAGGTAAGCGCGGCAGCGCAGTGCTTATTTCAGAGGCTGATTGGCGATCCATGCAGGAAACCCTCTATCTGCTCAATATTCCTGGCATGCGAGAATCAATTCGGGAAGGATTAGCTACCACAATCGAGGAATGCACTGAGGAACTTGATTGGTGATGTGGCGAGTCGTATTCACCAAACAGGCTCAAAAGGACGCAACGAAATAATCTACTGCCGGCCTTCGATCGAAAACTGAAAAATTGTTGAATATCTTGATTAAAAATCCATATCAGACACCCCCATCTTTTGAAAAGCTAATAGGCGATTTATCGGGAGCCTATTCTCGGCGTATAAATATACAACACCGATTAGTGTATCAAATTCTTGTTGATGAAAAAGTAGTCAAAGTTATTCGAATGTGGAGCCATTACGAATAGCTTGGCATAACATAATTAAAGATTCATGTTTTGCGAAGCCAAAACATAATCCTGGGTTGATCTAAGGCGTGGATCGCAACACTTAAGATCACAGAGTATTTCCTTTTTGTGTTTTATGTGCTCTCTGTGGCAGATAATACAATAATGATTCAATGACAGGTGATCAAATATTGGAGAAAGAGTTGGTCAAATTGCTAAAGCGCCTGATGTAAAGAAATCTAATTCAAATTCCCGGGTGCGTAGGACTGAGCGTTTGTGGAGAAGGGTGTCGCATAGGGTAAGAGGCCAGAGCTTACTGAAGGTGGATTAATTCGAAGCGTTGGCGGATGGGCGGCTGCAAAAGCATTACATAAGGCAAAAGTATTGCAAAAGGGCGATGAACGTATTCTGGGCGATGGTAATTTTGTGGAGACGATGCTTTCAGAAGCCAAGGAGGCATACGAAAGGAGATATCGACTGAAGGCCAAGGGCATTGATATTGACAGCATCGCGCACAGGGTTGCCCCGATAGCAGGTAAAGAACCTTCACAGGTATGGGCTTCGGGGAAACAACCCAAAGTTGTACAAGCCCGCAGTCTTCTGTGCTATTGGGCAAATACTGAATTGGGGCTTTCGCAAGCATGGTCGAGTAAACGGCTGAGGCTTTCCCAACCGGCAATCAGTCTTTCGGTTGCACGAGGACGTACGATAGCTGTTCAAAATAATTATGGAATCGAAAACTTATAATCTGACGTACGTCTTTTATGATGCCGTACCTTATGACATCAACATCTCATATGACGTACGATGGTGAGGAGGAAGATATGTCAACAAAACTACGCATAGCAACGTTCAACCTGGAAAACCTCGATGACAAACCCAAGCAGACGCCGACGTTGGATGAGCGCATTGCTGTGATGCGACCCCAACTTGTGAGACTCAATGCCGATATCTTGTGCCTTCAGGAGGTAAATGGCCAAGAGAAAACAGGACAGCCCCGTCGTCTGCTGGCACTGGAAAAGCTTGTGGAAGGGACTCCCTACGTCGAGTACCATACAGTTTCCACGATGACTGCGGACGGCACACAAGTCTACGATGAGCGCAACCTCGTCATACTCAGCCGTTATGAGATCGTTGAGCATCATCAGTACAAGCACGACCATGCACCTGCCCCTTGGTACCAGAAGGTCACAGCGGAGCCGCAAGAGGAGGAAGCCAAGGAGGTGAAGTGGGAACGACCGATTCAGCACGCCAAGATTAAGCTTGATCAAAACAGGTTTTTTCAGGTAATCAATCTTCACTTAAAGTCCCGGCTGCCCTCAAATATTGAAGGACAGAAACTGAACACGTTCACGTGGAAAACCGCGTGCGGGTGGGCTGAGGGGTTTTTCGTCTCTTCGATGAAGCGGGTGGGCCAGGCCCTGGAAACCCGCATGCTCATCGACAAGTTATTCGATGAGGATGAGGATGCGTTGATCGTCGTTTGTGGTGATTTCAATGCAGAATCCGATGAAGTCCCTGTGGAGGCCATTCGGGGCGACGTGGAGAATACAGGCAACGGCAAACTGGCCAGGCGGGCCCTGGTCCCTTGTGAACGGACCATCCCCGAATCCTCTCGCTTCTCCATGCTTTACATCGGCCAGGGAAGGATGATAGACCATTTGCTTGTATCCCGGTCGTTGCTGCCATACTACACGGGTTCTGAGATCCACAACGAGTTGCTGCATGACGAATCGATTGCCTTTGCAACCGACAAGAAGTATCCGGAGTCGGATCATGCGCCGGTGATCGCAAAATTTGAGCTACCGTAAGAGGGAATAAGGGAAGAGGTTGGCCTTTGACATTCGACAGATCGTTTCGTAAAGCTTTCCCGCGATTGAGGACGCGACGGACTTGACTAATTGGACAAGCAATCAGACCAGACAAGAAAAGAGCAGTTTGCCGTTTTGCCGGTGAGATAGCAAGGAATAGGCGACTGAAAGGCAGATCAAATAGTATAAAGAACCGACTACTTAAGAGCGATGTAACGAATACTTAGGATAGCGAGAGGGACGTACGTCAGAATATAAGTTGATATGTGATTTTTTATATGATATGAAGTTTTTATGCCACGCAAAGCACGCATAGATGCACCAGGGGCGCTACATCATATTATTGCCAGGGGGATAGCCCGTAGAAAGGTGTTTGATGATAATGACGATCGGGATTTTTTTGTTGACCGGCTCGGTTT
>JAIWDV010000131.1:0-5574 GCA_048632525.1 Bacteroidales bacterium
CAGAAGGAGGAAGGCGTATTAGTTATACGTCGACGACTGATAACACAGTGAAATTATTTATCTGAAAGTCTATATCATAAACATAAGGCGGTAGCGGACTTAGCGTTACTGCATTATTTAATATATCGCGGTATTGCTGAAAACGCAAAAATTATGGAAGTACTCTTTCTGGATCACCGACCTTACTGTTTCCTCTGAAGCCAAGTAGGTTGGGTTGAGGGACAAAACCCAACATCCAACTCACCTATCCCGGCAACAGAACCGGCGTTGATCGAATAGAACCGCTCATACCACTCATAAACATAGATACGATAGACCACACATACAATGCAAAAAAAACCGCCTCTTGACAGCCGGCGATTCAAGTTTTACATATGACCTTGAGGGCCAACTAACTGATATAAACGGCACTCCCTATACCTTTGATGGTCAGCACCGTCTGATAAGCATAGGTGGAACCACTCCTTGCCAGTATTCCCATGACGGTGTGGGCAACCGGCTTGAAGCCATACTGGACGGGGTGACCACTCGGTACATCTATGATGTCTCAGGCAATCTTCTGGCAGAGGCTGATGAACATAACACCATCATCCGCTATTACATCCACGGCCTGGGACTTCTGGCCATGGTCACGCTATCTAATGATCTTTATTGCTACCACTTCAATGTAATCGGCAATACCATAGCCACGACGGACCAGAGTCAGCAGATTGTAAACAAATATGCCTACTTCCCCTTTGGGATTATTACCAATGCAGTGGGGGCCGTGCCCCAGCCGTTTAAGTACGTTGGCCAGCACTGCGTAATGACTGAACCGAATGGGTTGCAGTACATGAGAGCCCGCTATTATGACAGCGAAATCGGGAGATTTTTGAATAAGGATCTGATTCTTGGAGAAGATACAGACCCGAGAAGTTTGCACAGGTATGTTTATGTAATGAACAGGCCGGTGGGAATGGTGGATGTTAGTGGATTGTGTGGGAAGGAGAGTGGGGTTGATAGCTGGTGGTATAGGCATACAAATTGGGCCGAAGGCATAGAACAATTTTTGCGTGATTTTGGACCTGTGACAATGGGTGTTCCTCTCGGTCATTATTCTCAAGCTGGAGCCAGGGGTATTTTGTTTTTATGAAGCAGGCGGTTTTGGATTTTTAGTAAGCGCTTCCTTTAACATTGCTTTGGAGGTGAAATGAAAACAAAAGAAAACAATATAAATTCAACATTGCTTTTCACTGTTTCTGATTTAACCTGGGATCAGTTCATCTACCCGAGAGGAAGTAAAAGCGAGAAAACCATTAATGCGTATGTTGAAGCGCTTGCGATCGGCGCGCAATTTCCGCCAATCAAGATTCAGAGAATTTTCAACTATGCGGAAGGTGATCAAACAACCGAAGCGACCATCATCCTGGATGGTATCCACCGCTGGTTTGCGTTTAAGGAAAAGGGAATCAAAGAGATTGCGGCAGTTGAATGGAAGGACAAATCTCTTGATTACGAAAAAAACAAAACAGAGCTTCTCCTTGAATCGGCGGAATATAACATCAGCCATGGAGACCGATTAAGTCCCGGCGATAAAAAGCGGATCGCCCGTGATATTGCATCAACAGACCCGGAATGCACGTGGACTGAAGAGGCTCTTGCAGAAAAACTCGGGGTCAGCCAACAGACCGTCAACGCATGGATCACGGATATTCGTGCCCGGCAAAAAACAAACAGAAACAGCATTATCGTCCGGCTGAGCCGCCTTGGATGGTCCCAGGAAAAAATTGCAAAAACAGCGGGGTTGAGCCAAAACCGCATATCAGAAATTATCGGAAATACCAGTTTTAGTGAAATCGATAATTTGCTCTCCCATGGCCGGGACATGGAATATATTGCCGGACATTACCACATGGACATTGCACTTGTTTGGGCCTTAAGATTAGAAGGAAAGACTGATCAGGAAAAATTCAAAAAGCTTGGGTGGGGACTTCGCACATGGGATCAGTGGAATTTTAACGAATGTGATGAACGATTCGGAGACCACTGGCCCGGGAGGATACCGGCTCAGCTCGTTGCGCACACACTGTTCTATTTCACAAAACCCGGCGACTTCATCCTCGACCCAATGGCCGGCGGCGGCGTTGTCTCTGATGTGTGCCTTCTCTTTGAACGAAAATGCCAAGCTTTTGATCTTGCAGTAAGGGACAATCGTCCTGAGATATTGTGCCATCACTGGGACCTCCGGAACTGGAAGTGGCCGATCACAAAAAAACCGGATCTAATATTTTTTGACCCGCCATATTACATCAAAAAAGAAAAGGAATACGAGAAAAAAGCCAATGAGAATACCCCTTCAATCTCATCTTATACAAAGGAGGAGTACGAGAGGTTTCTTGAAGGTTTCTTCCTGCTGGCCCATAAAAATGCAAAGCCAACGACCAGTATGGCATTCCTGAATGCCGACTGGCGCAATTTTGAATCCACACCAGCCTCAAAAGAGAAACCAGATAAATCAATTACAATATTCGACTACCACAGGCTTCTATCTAAAACAGGATGGAAAGTAACCCATCGAATAGAATGCCCTCTGTCCTCTGAACGCCTGAGCGGAAACCAGGTGCAGAAAATGCAGAATAAACGTATTCTCGGAACTGTTGGAAGAACACTGCTAATTGCAAGAAGATCTTAGGACTAAGAGAGAAGTATGGACTCTGAATTTATGGGTTTTCGTTCACTCGTTCCGTGGCTCTGCCACGGAATATATTGGAGAGGCTCTGCTTCATAAGCAGGAGGCGGAGCCTCTAAACAGGTATTACAAGGCAAAGTCTTGCAATAAGAGTAGGATGTGGTGATGATAAGTTCAGAAGGTAACAGCGTCACCCTGTTCAATACAACTATCAAGGATCAATGATGGATTTTTCAAAATGCAGTTTTACCCAAAATTATTGATTCAACGTAATTCATAAAATCGTATTCGAAAGATGCGAAATGTAAGTTTTATCATATGCGGAAGTACATTGAGATGAAACCGGAAGACAGGGCTTCAGAGCAGTTCAGAACGATCATTGCTGCCAGGAAGCTCAACAGAGACAGATTATGAGACAGGGTGAAAACGGAGTGGTCTGTGGAGCGATGTTGAAGCAATGCACCTATGTGCCGGCTTGAATCGAACCATGACGAGCACGGAAACAACTACCGATCTCAAGTCCACTACTGTGATGTAGATGGGAGTAACCTTGCCGTATTTGCCGCAGACTTTGGAAGGACCGATTGCCCGTAAAAGTTTGCTTTTAGTTCCCGTTGGAAAAATCTTGTGAAGGAGGTAATACTTATGATGCTGCGTTATCGTTTTTTGGCCTGCATGTTTCTATGTGCGGTGCTATTGTTCTCCGGGGCAGTGGTTCATGCAGATTGCTTCAACAATACGGTGAATTTTGATCCGAACCAGGGATACATTGGTAATCACTCCTGGACACATTGCCTGTCAGACCTCCCCCCAAATTGTGTCATAGACTCCGCTGAAATTACAGTTCGGGCACAGGTTTGGTATTGGGCCTGGTAATTTTTACACCCCACGTGCACGCTAAACCAGGAGCAGCTTGAATGGTTACTCAATGATGGATGCATTAATTTCCAGATGGTGACCTTTGGAGGTACTTACTATTTGGATTACTCTACCCTCGAGGTATGCTGTGCCGAGGTTCCTGAATGCGAGGGCAACTTCGATCTGGATGGCGATGTAGACGGCTCAGACTTAGCAGTTTTTGCAGTGGACTTTGGCCGGACAGATTGCGATACCGGAGAGAAGTGCGAAGGGAATTTTGATTGCGACAGCGACGTGGTCGGCAGTGACCTGGCGGTGTTTGCCGCGGATTTCGGGAGGACGGATTGTCCGAAGTAGTATAGGGCAGAAAGCAAAGAGCATGGAGCAGGGGGGAGCAAAGGGCTGAGAAAATTAGGGAAAAAGGGGAGGAAAATGAGAAAGCTGTTTTTAGTCATAGGGGTAATTCTTGCATTTCAGCTTTCTACAGGCATTCCATGCTTGGCCCAGTGCGGGGGAGATTTTGATCGTAATGGAGATGTGGATGGATCTGACCTGGCGGTGTTTGCAGCAGATTTTGGACGTACAAACTGCTGCGAGTCTGAACTTCCGTCTTGTGAAGGGGACTTTGATTTGGACTGCGATGTAGACGGCAGTGATCTGGCTGTTTTTGCTGCTGACTTTGGCCGGACTGATTGCCCCTTGCCGGCTCCATTAAACCTGTTCAACATCGGCAACTCGATTGGTGAAGGCGAGGCGGCTTACGATGATATCGGGGGAGAGAATCATCATGCGGTGTGGTCGACTGGTTATGATCCTGCTGATATTGTCTACAGCCTAAACGAGCGATTTGAGGATCTTGACCCAACAGGCTACTATGAAAACAATTCCACAAGAGATGTTATGTTTAACCATGCGGTGAGGGGCTCTGTTATGGCCGATTTTGTGACGCAGGCAAATGAAGTGGTAGCCGTGGCTAATGCAATGCCTTCCGGTAAAGTCGGAATGGTGACCATCTTTCTCGGTAACAATGACGTTTGTGCACCTGGTCTTGATGACATGACCAAACCGGCGCTATTCGAGTTGCAATACCGCGCCGGCCTGGATGTTTTAGCAGCATCGGACGCTACGAGGAATGCCCATATTCATGTTTCAAGTATTCCTGCCATTTATTGGCTATGGAATGCCAAGCGGACAGATTTATGGTGTCGATTGTTCGCATGGCATTTCGTACCCTGTGAGAACCTGTTGGCGAATCCAGCAAATGACTGTGGAAGCGGGGATTCTCACCTTGATCCCGATAATATTCACCCCGACGATGGTACAAACTGCATTCGTAGAAAGCAGTTCCATGCGAAGATCCGGGATATCTATAATCCTAAACTCAGGGATGTGCTTATGGAATATAAAATAAACGGACTCCTTCCCAACGCCTATTATGTTGATATCTTCGACATTCAATTTGAAGATATTCACATCAATGATGGTGACTGCTTCCACCCGAGCGTTGAAGGCCACGAGGTGCTGGCAGAAGAACAATGGTGTCGATCGTTGTGGGGCATGGATGATCCATTCTGTATGCCTTGAGAGAGGAGGAAATTATGAAAAAATCGCTTTGTTACCTGAGCGTGCTTGTCATTTTATTTATTTTCGCCACGGTTCCTTTCGCAGAGCAAGAGGTTATTTTAACAGAAAGTGGGCTTAAATATATTGACCTGGAGGCAGGAACAGGTCCTACTGCTAAGGTTGGAAAGATAGCAGTTATCCATTTCATTGGATGGTTAGATGATAATGGCGAAAAAGGAGAAGAGATTTTTAATTCTCGTGATCGCGGAAAGCCGGTATTATTTAAACTCGGCACGGACAATGTTATAAAAGGTTGGAACATCGGAGTGGCCGGTATGAAATTCGGGGGTAAGCGCAGGCTGATGGTACCCTCTGCGCTGGGTTATGGTGCAACTGGAGGAGGGGATGTTATTCCACCGAACGCCGATTTGATATTTGACATCGAGCTTATAGAAGTTAAATAATTGGTGCAAAAAGGTCTTTAG
>JAIWDV010000132.1:0-5481 GCA_048632525.1 Bacteroidales bacterium
TTTAATAATTGGTGCTGTATCTGATAGTTTTTCAGCTATATCTGATGGAAGTTTTCGTATCTATAGCGCTCAGATAAACTGAGACAGTTTTGCTCAGATAAACTGAGACGTTGGTTCACAGCATAATCCACAAAAAATATCTTTTTTTCCAAGTAGTCCCCAAATGAGGTTTTAAATAGGATTTTAAATGTTCAAATTGGAGGGAGTGTTCAAGGATGATAGTTTTGAAGTACTTCATTCCAATCATGCCTGGACGGATGAAGTCTTTTAATTGAAGGATATAGCTTGATCATTTTGTCTGCCGGCATATTGCCGGTCTTGTCAGAATCAAAACCGCAGTAGATTTCACAGCCTTTCATTATAAAATTCTGTAACCATGCTGGATTTGCAGTCGCACCTGAAGTTGATATCGCAGTGTATTCAGGGTGAAGCACAAAACAGGATACGGCATCAATGGCTGATTCACAAAGCACCATCTTTCTTGTGGATGTCCCGACAAGATGGAAACAACCCTGGTTCTTTTGGGAACCGAGTGCCATACCTCGCCATTGAGCACCACAAGTCCCACGCAGTTCAGCTCCCACAATTCTCTTTTTTTTTCCAAGTAGCAGAAAAACGGCATTTGCCATGACGTCGGCGTAGAGTTTTTCGGATTCGATAAGATTGTCTATCAGCTCTTTTGGGATACGACGTTGGTCTTTGAGGGAGTTTTAATATTTGTTTTGAAGTGTTTTGTTGCACTGGAGTTGAGGAGAAGTTGTTACAAAGCCGGAATACGGCATCTTTAAATCCGACCCCTTGTAAATAGATGACAAGATCTATGGCGCCACCACCACCGGCTCCCAGGGTCCAGTTCATGAATTTCTGACCGTTCACAGAAATCACCCCGTGGGGAGTGTGCCATTTTGCCTTGTCCCGGGGGTCTTTTGTGCAGCCATGGTGTTGCAGTAACGTGGAAAGATCGATATCTCGTACGCTATCAGCTTTTTTTCTGATCTCCTCAAACGAGTTGAACATAACACATCCCTGAATTTTCTTTGCAGGATACTGATTATTCCTGACCTAACCTGGTCCTTAAGCTCCGGCAGTTCTTCATGTTGATTACATGGCTGTTTTCCGTCAAACGGTCGATCAGGGCTGCGGTAAGCTGATTGTTTTTCAAAAATGAGCCCCATTGATCGAACCCGAGATTGGAGGTGATTAAGGTACTTTTTTTCTTGTGCCTTCTATGCATCAAAGTAAAAAACAAACCGACCTGTACAGGATTTGTCTCGACATACCCCAGCTCGTCAATCAGCAGGCAGTCATACGATTCAAACATCTTCAGTATTTTTGCTTCTGTATGATCAGCCACGGACTGGTAGAGTATCTCCACAAGCTCAGGGAACAGAACGAACTTTCCCCGATACCCTTTCTCTATTGACTGGGTGAGAAAAGCCGTGGCAAGACCTGTCTTGCCTGTGCCGGTGGGGCCTATCCAGATAATATTTTGCTGCTTTGACAGATAATCAAAGGAATCGTATATGGTAAGAATCTTTTTTTTGTTCAGTTTCGGCTGCCTGGTAAAAGGAAACGTCTCAATGACAAACGGTTCCGGGATTTTTGCATGGCTGATCCTTCGTTTCCTGGCATTTTCCTGTTTGATTTTGTGCTCTTGCTCAATGATATATTTCAAAAATCGGACATGGGAAAAGCTGCTCTTTTGAGCAATAGAAATATAATGATCCCAGTTGGCAAGCAAGCCTCTCATGCCAATGTATTTAAGCATTTCGGCAAATTCTTCATCCACTGTCAATCCTTGTCATCTTTCCCATAAACGGATAAATCCACTTCATCGGTAAACCGGCCTTCAAGATATGCCGGCCTGTTTGTAAAGTCATGATTCACTTCAGGTAAGGGCAGCTCATAGTTCGAGTCTCTCATGAGCAGTCTGATAATATTCTCGATGGTGTCCATATTGATCACCCTGTATTTCAATGCCCGCTCGATGGCTTTGACAAACAGAGGCAAGGCCGTTTTTTTATGCAGGCTGTACAACTGACGGACAAACCTGTGTCTTGATTTGCCCTTCATGGTAAGGACAAAATCCAGATAGGCATCTACTTCAGGTGCTGCAGACCTTAAAATTTTTTCCTCTCCCGCAGTGGGTTTTTTCCGATTCTTTGGTTGGTATCTTGACTTTGGTTCTCCCTCCGGACTGAATTTTTCGTTCTTAACGCCATCCGGAGGTAATTCATATTCCGCCAACTTCTTTCTTTTATGATAGATATCCACATGGTCGCAAAACTGCAACACCTTTACATCAAAACGTGATGTCCCTGGCACCCAATAAAAATTCCCGTCAATGGATGCATATCCGTACTGATCAGTGCCCCTTCCATAGGCAAGATAAGGGGAAGTGACATATGGAGGCAATTTCCTGAGAAAAGATTGTTCAAACTCAAACGCCTTTGCCGGGATTAGTTTGGTTTTACTCTTCGGTTTGTTGACCATTCTGATCGTTGCCCAATCAAAAGCCTGCCTGTTCATGTCTTCCAGGTTTTCAAAGGTGCGGCCTGGGAAAAAATTGGTCTCTACTGTATAAAAACTGCGCTCATTGCCCGCTTTTCTGTTGGCGTGATTTATTTCATGACAGATGAATTTAAATCCATATTGTTTGGCAAACTGTTTCATCTCGGGTGTGATGACGGCATCCCTGCCGGTTCCCCGAAGACGTGCCAGGTTGGTATTGTCAATGATGCAATCAGGGGCGGCATACCCCCAGAAAGTCAATGCTTCATGAATAAAACATTTCATGGCAAAACGGTTAAAAGAACGGTAAAACTTTAAATATCGAAGCTTTGAATATCTCATATAAATAACGCTGCCGATGACCTTGACCCGGGTTGTTCCAAATTTTACAGTATAGGGACTTGTGTCATGCTGCATTTCAGCCCCTGGAACGTCAGGCTTTTGATCACAGCGTTGATTTTTCGATTGTCCCAGGCCAAGTTCACGTATATTTCTTGTCAAAGTAGAATACCCGATTTTTATTTCTTCCTCCTCTTCAAGCATCTCATGCATTCTCTGAGCGTAACCTTCACATCTTATGTGAAGCCGTCGAAGAAGTTCAGGATCAATATGTATTTTGTCTTTTCTCGCAAGTTCCGGCATTTCACCTTTCTGAGCAATAATAGCGCTGACGGTATTGGTGCTCACATGAAGCTTGCCGGAGATCTCACGTACTCCCATCCCTTCATTAAAGAGAAGAAAAATTGCTTTACGCTTGTTCGCATCTTTCATGAAATGCCCTTATTGATTTGGAAAATCTGTCCATGAATCTTATGATCCCTTTGGTAAGAAGAGCTGCCTGTGCATGAAAACCATCAGTGCCCAGTCTGTCATCCCTGACTCTATAGGTGATCCGCTGCATATAGCTCTGAATCAACTCCAGCTCTCTGAGCAGGCTCTGCTCTGCTTTTGTACACTCTGTTGTTTCTGCAGCCGATCCTTTTAACCGGTTCAAGCCCCAGGTGATGTTGCCTTTTTTGATCTGTTGCCGGAAGTCATCAGAACCCTTGAAAAAGCCGTAGGCAAGCAGTTCAATGTCACGGATGCTTAATCCCTTGCCGGAGACGGCTTTGACAAACGCGTCAATTTCCTGTTTTGATGTGGAGTTCATACGTATGAACTGACGCAGGGTGTACATAAATGAGTACACAGGAAAATCTCCTTCAAAGATCCGTTTCATCACATATTCGCTCATCTCTTTAAGGATATCTGCTCTCATGCTTACCCATGATTTGCTTTTTTCAAGAAGACCGGCGATATCAGCATTGCACATGCCATGAACATTTTGCAGCTCATCAATCAGTTTTGCCTGTTCCAAAATATTGAGGGTTTTGGAGTTTGAAATTCTGATAAGTTTGATAATGCCAAGAGGTTCATCGCTTCCAAAGGAGCGGTAGGGCACGATACTGATGTTGAGCTTTTTTGCACACCGGTATCTTTTAAATCCATTGAGAAGGATCCTGATTCCATCCCCAAGGTCAACCCCCTGAAGGGGGTCACGAACACCATGTTCTATGATGGATGCCAGCAATGCTTTCTCAGCTATCCTGGACTTCAACCGATAATTTTCATAACGCAGGTCCAAACTTGAAATCTCTATCTGCTCAATCATGATTTTCCTCTTAATCATCAAAGGATTATTGGACTCTGCGTTGAAACATAGCAGATTGCCTAAAGAGCTGGCTATTAAAGCTGTGTGGAGAGCATAAAAAATGTCAGGAAGGCTGGTGTAGGCACAAAATGTCACGGAATTAAGAAGGATTTATGGGGAATGCCGAACAATAAAAGAAAAAAATGAAACCTGTGGGCATCTTATGCATACCTCACCGGTCAGGAATCTGCGCTGCTAAGTTCTATGCTGAGATGCCCTGCCAAACAAAAAAAGAGCAAGTTGGTCTGTCCCACCGGATTGTTGATAAAAATCCCAGGCAAATGCATCAGGACCTCGAATGGGATTGTTCGTGTTCCCGGATTTATATTCCCTGAGTAACTCTAAAAACAACAGTAACCCTGTTTCATCTGCTATTATTTTTTCATATTGGGATTTGCATAATATGTTGATATCGGTTGATAGAAAAAGCTTAAATGCCGCCCGGATCAATCGCTCCCATGACATCAAAGTACTGATATTGATGAATTCTGCAATATCACCAAGGCTGTTCAGTTCTTCCTCTATGGCATCCAGAGCTCCGGTGAAGCTCAAGTGTCTGCCAAGCCTTATCCAAACTGCCAGAACCATGAATTTGAGTGTTAATTGCCGAAAGGGAACAAGCTCAATGGGCAATAGAGAAAAGGTAACGTGATCACATTCTCTCTTATCCCCCTTGCCTTGGCACAGGAAGCGCATGACAGGAAAACCAGGCACTGAAAAGCCTGTCAGAGGGCAGGTTGCTGTTCGTGTGTAGTGTCCGTGATAGCCGGCGCAATTAGCAGCACCACAAATGAGGCATTTATCTGAAAAATCCGGAATTGTCCATTCTCCAAATTTTTCATAATACTCTTGTAAACTGACCTTTATATGATATGGTTTTTGAATGGGGGATTTCTTTTGGGTTTCTTTTGTTAAAGAACGGTATAAACCAAATGTTATTCCCCATATCTTATTTTTACAATCTTTATCTGGAAGTATCACATGCCAGTGTTAATATTTTTTCTTTCCAAGTAGATGATCTTATTCCGTGAAATGAATATATCAGGGTGATGGTTGACCCACGAATGTAGATAGTGCGGTGTCTCAATTTATCTGAGCACAGGCGTCTCAGTTTATCTGAGCGCTATAGCGTATAGTTAAACTTAAATGTTGCCCGAAATTTTATTAATTAATCGGTTTAAACCACTACCTCTGGTAGTGGAAAGATAAAAGGTTTTACCGTTGTAGTAATTGTTCAGTACATAATGTACCTCCCTGGAAGGATACAAAATAGGAGGTAC